>DATFIM010000001.1 GCA_035270125.1 Halanaerobiales bacterium
AATTTAACTTCAACCATTCCTGGAGGAGCCGCCTTAACTACACCAAAACTAACAAATAATATAAATGTAATTAAAAGGATTGAGAAAACGTTTGCATAAATAAAATTAGATTTTTTAAATATAATTTTCATCACCTTCTTATTATTTTTTTAATTCTAAATCTTTCTCTCCCTTTTTAGCCTGATACATAGCATAATCTGCATTTTTAATTAAATTTTCTAATTCTTTACCATCTTCAGGATAGATACTAATTCCTCCACTAATATTGATTTTTAGCTGCTGACCTTCTATTACAATCGGTTCATCAAATACTTTCAATATCCTATAACCAATCTCTTCAGCCTGTTCTTTTGAACCTAGATCAGCAATCATTATTACAAACTCATCTCCACCCAATCTTGCCAGACAGTCTTTTGACTTTAAGTTGCTTTTTAGACGAACTGCTATATTTTTTAATACATGATCTCCAATATTATGACCATATTCATCATTTATTCTTTTAAATTTGTCAATATCTAAGAATAAAATTGCAAATTTATTAGAATTTCCTTTGGCTTTATTTTTTTGTTTTTCAAACTTCTCTTCAAATAATTTTCTACCTGCTAAACCTGTCAATTGATCATGATAGGCTTGATATTCAAATTTATTTAAAAGATAAACTACTACAGAAATAAAACTAATAAATACTATTAACATCAAAATAATATTTAAAGAAAAAAGACCTCTATGTTTT
The DNA here is from genome assembly GCA_035270125.1 of Halanaerobiales bacterium. Taxonomy (NCBI): domain Bacteria; kingdom Bacillati; phylum Bacillota; class Clostridia; order Halanaerobiales; species Halanaerobiales bacterium. Next base: position 734 of record DATFIM010000001.1, read on the forward strand.
GCTATTTCCTGCTGCATTACCTGATTATCATATTTAAGAGCAACTACATAAGAATTCCAACCTCCATCTCTGTCTTCTCTATCAGCAAATAAAGCTGGAAAAAATTTATAAGTATATTCATTACCATTATTTTTTATTGTTTTCGATTGAGATTCTTTATTTATTATTGCCTTTCTAGCTAATTCATCCTCTACTTCAGCTACATCTGGTTCTAAATAAGGTTTTTTGCTACTTCTAAGTTTTGCAACTTCATAATCAATAGGTTCAACACTAAAAAATGAAATTTCTTCTATTAGATTATATTCTTCTGTCAGCTGACTTGCATCTCCAAAAAGATCCAGATTCTTTAAAGACGGAAATTTATGTTGAGCATTGATACTCAATTCCAGTAAATATTTATTATCAGGAGTAGGCATATAACTGTATTTTTTGATCTCACCAGTTTGAGTGGCTAAATCAAGACGATCTACTACAAAAGTATCTCCATTTAATCTATCTCTTAAAATTTTTGCAAAACTTTTATATTTAGAAAAATCAAGTCCTAAATCCTTTTCAAAAGTAGTTCTGATTACTTTTAAATTATCATTAATTATATAAATATTATAACCTTCAAATCTCTCTTTCAATTTTTGTAAATCCCATTCATTAACATTAGGATTATTTTTATATTTATTAATCATAACCTGAGAATATTCTCGCATTTCCTCATTTAACTGCTCTTCAGCAATTTTATAAGAATCATTAATATTATTGATTGTTTGTAAAATATTTCTTTCTATCATTAATTGGCGACTTTCATATTTTTCCCTAATTACCTCTTTTGTACTCTGATAATTAGCTATAGAAATAACAAAAATAGTTAAAGCTAATACTATTATAATTATGTATTTAAATCTTTTTAATATGTTATTCAATTACCTCACTCCCATATAGTATTATTCGGTAATAAATGTAAAATACCTGCAAAGCAGGAATAAAAAAATACCCCACTCAGATCTTAAGTGGAGTAATAAATAAACATATATTGAAAGGTACCGGGTACTTTTTCTTTTTTTATTTATTTTAGGGCTTCTTTCAGAGTATGCCAGGATAAAACAGCACATTTAACTCTTGCTGGCATATTAGAGATATTTTGCAGGGCTCTTGCGTCCTTTAATTTTTTTAGTTCTTCTTTATCATCGATTTCTTTTTTTATCATTTTTATAAAAGTATCTACTAATTCTAAAGCTTCTTCCACACTTTTTCCCTTTATGAGATCTATCATAATGGAAGTAGACGCCTGTGAAATAGCACAACCACTTCCATGAAATACTGCTTTTTTGATAATTTCATCTTCTATATTAAGATCTAAAGTAATATCATCACCACAATTAGGATTATGACCGTGTTCACTTAAATCAGGGTTTTCTAATTCTCCTTTATTTTCCTTTTTATTATTATGATGCATTATCAAATCAGTATATACAGAATTAAGATCCATTACTAAACATCTCCTTTGCCTTTTTTATTCCTTCAATTAAGGCATCAATATCTTCTCTATCATTATAAATATAAAAACTTGCTCTTAAAGCTGAGTTAATCCCTAATTCTGCCATTAAAGGTTGAGCACAATGATGACCTGATCTAACTGCAACTCCTTTAGAATCAATAATAGTAGCACTATCATGAGAGTGAATCCCTTCAATATTAAAAGAAATAATACCACCTTTATTTTCAATATTTTCAGAACCATAAATTTCTAAATAATCCAGTTTAACCATCTCATTTAAAGCATATTCTAATAATTTTTTTTCATGCTCGAAAACTCTTTCCATACCTATCTTTTCCAAATAATCAATAGCCGCACTCAAACCTACTACTCCTTCAACATTGGGAGTTCCAGCTTCAAAGCGCTCAGGGATAGGAGCAAAACTGGAAGAGGATTTTTGTACATATTCTATCATTCCTCCTCCAGTTAAAAAGGGAGGCATCTCATCTAATAAATCTTTTTTACCATATAATACTCCAATCCCCATTGGGCCCAACATTTTGTGTCCGGAAAAAGCATAAAAATCTACATCAAGTTTTTGCACATCTACTTTCATGTGAGGTACAGCCTGAGCACCATCAACTATTACATATACTCCTTTTTTATGAGCATAATTAGTGATTTTTTGGATATCATTGATTAGACCTGTTACATTAGACATGTGAGTAATACTCAAAATCTTTGTATTTTTATTTATTTTATCTTTAATTTCCTGAAAAGGAATTTCCCCATTTTCATTAATATCAAGATATTTTAACTTTATATCTTTTCTTTTACTTAACTGCTGCCAGGGCAGAATATTACTATGATGTTCAGCAGTAGAAATTAACACTTCATCCCCTGATTCAAGTTCTTTTTCAGCAAATGAATAAGCAAGTAAATTAAGAGATTCAGTAGTGTTCCTGGTAAATATTATCTCTTTAGCTGAATTAGCATTAATAAATTCTTTTACTTTTTTTCTACCTTCTTCATATTTTTCAGTAGCTTTAACACTTAAATAGTGAGCTCCTCGATGAGGATTGGCATTAAATTTTTTATTATATTCTTCAACAGTTTTCAATACTTGCTCCGGTTTTTGAGTAGTAGCTGCATTATCCAAATAATGAAGAGATTGCCCATTAACCTCGTGACTTAAAATAGGAAAATCATTTTTTATCTCATTACTATTCAAGCTTCCTTTTGACTTCATTCATAACACTTCCTTTAAGATCATTAAGAGGTATTTTTTCAAAAATAGGATTAAAAGCAGCCTCAACTAAGAGCTTTTTAGCTTCTACTTTTGTAAAACCTCTACTCATCAAATAGAATAAACTATTTTCATCTATTTGTCCGGCACTAACTGCATGTTCTCCCTGAACATTATCTTCTTCAGTAAATAGAGCAGGTATTGAATCTGATTCTACTCTTTTATCCATCAAAAGAATATGTTCCTTTTCTGAGCCATCTGCAGCTTTGGCCTCTTTTTTAAAATGGAGATTACCTCTAAATATCTTCTTAGCTTTATCTTTTAAAACTCCTCTACTTTCAATTTCACTTTTACTATGCCTGCCAAAATGTTTAACAGTATAATCTAAATCAAGTTTTCTTTCTCCATCTCCAAAATAGATAGATTTTATATCAGCTTTACTACCTTCAGATTTTAAGATATTAATATTTTTAGTAATAGTTTCTCTGGCTCCTAATTCAACTGTAATCCAGTTTATTTCACCATCATTTTCAATAACACTTAAATTCAGATCAAAATTTTGGCTTTTATCATTAAGTCTCTGGATTTTGATGAAATTAACAACTGCATTTTCTTTTACAATAATTCTACTTAAACCATTATGAATTACTTTTTTATAATCTTCATTATTATAATCAACAACCAGGTTTAATTCACTACCCTTTTCAGCAATAATTAAATTATTATCATTAAATTCATTTCCCTTAGAACCTGTTTTATAATCTAATTCAAAAGGAGTTTCATATTTTTTACCGGCAGGTGCTTTAATATAAACCCCACTTTCAAAGAATTCATTACCTTTTTTAGCAATAGTATCTTTTAAGTCATCATCTAAATCTATATTTTCAAATCTTTCGAGGCTTTTATTAATTTCAGAATCAGAAATATTTCCATCACCCATATCTTCTACAATCAGATCAGCAAACATTGACTTTTTTTCTAAATATTCTTTTCTATACATATTATCACCTATCCTATACTTCCTTCTAATTCTAAATTAATCAGATTATTTAACTCAACAGCATATTCTAAAGGCAATTCTTTAGCAATTGGCTCTACAAAGCCTCTAACAATCATTGCTTTAGCTTCCTCTTCACTTATTCCCCGACTCATTAAATAAAAGATAGCTTCTTCACTTATTCGACCAACTTTAGCTTCATGACCTATATCTATATCATCTGTATTTAAATCCATAACAGGAACTGTATCAGATTTTGAATCATTATCAAGCATTAGTGATTCACAGGAAACAGTAGATTTGGCATGATCCGCAGAATCAGTAACTTTTAGTAATCCTCTATAAAAAGCATGTCCTCCACCTTTGGCAATAGAACGAGCATTTATATTTGAACTTGTATGAGGTGCAGCGTGAACAACCTTTGCACCTGTATCAAGATACTGATCTTCAGCTGCGAAAGTAACACCTGTATATTCAGCTCTGGCTCCTTTTCCATTTAAAATACTCATGGGATAAAGCATAGATACTTTTGAGCCAAATGAACCGGAAACCCATTCAATCAAACCATCTTTTTCCACAATTGCTCTTTTGGTATTTAAGTTATACATATTTTTTGACCAATTTTCTATTGTACTATAGCGAAGTTCAGCACCTTCTTTTACAAATAATTCAACTGTACCTGCATGAAGATTATTTACAGAATACTTTGGAGCTGAGCATCCTTCAATAAAATGAGCTTTTGCTCCTTTTTCAAGTATAATTAGTGTATGTTCAAATTGTCCTGCCCCGGCTGCATTTAATCTAAAATATGACTGTAAAGGAATATCAACTTCTACATCTTCTGGAACATAAACAAATGAACCACCTGACCAGACTGCTCCATGTAGAGCTGCAAATTTATGATCATCTGGTGGAACTAACTGCATAAAATGTTCTTTTACAATATCCTCATGTTCTTTAAGTGCTCTCTCCATATCCATAAAGATTACACCCTGTTCAACCAACTCTTCTTTTAAGTTTTGATAAACAACTTCAGAATCATATTGAGCTCCTACACCAGCTAGTGATTCTTTTTCCGCTTCAGGAATTCCCAAAGAATCAAAGGTGTTTTTTATATCTTCAGGTACTTCTTCCCAGTCATTCTGAATTTCCCCTTCACCTTTGATATAAGTCAAAATCTCGTCCATATCAAGGTCAGAAATATCTGCACCCCAATCTGGAAGAGGTTTGTTTTGATAGATTTCTAAAGACTTTAAGCGAAATTCAGTCATCCATTCCGGTTCATTTTTTTCTTTAGAAATTTCTCTAATTATTTTAGGTGTTAAACCAATTTTAGCTCGATTACTATAATCTTTATCAGTTTTTTTATCATGGATACTTCTATCTATTTCCTTAAGATCAACCTTATTTTCACTCATAAAATTTACCTCCTAACAATAGCTACATTCTTCCTGTTCCTTTTTTAATTTTTCATAGCCATTTTCTTCTATATCTTTTGCCAATTCCATAGTACCCGATTTAACTATTTTTCCATCAATTATTACATGAACATAATCTACATCTATATAATCTAAAATTCGATTATGGTGAGTAATAATCATTATTCCATTTTCATCTGAAGCCAATTTTTGAATACCAGTTGCAACTGTTTTAACTGCATCAACATCTAAACCAGAGTCAGTTTCATCTAATATTGCCAGCTTGGGATCTAAAACAGCCATCTGCAAAATTTCATTTTTCTTTTTTTCTCCTCCAGAAAAACCTTTATTTAAATATCTATCTGCATATTCTTTATCTATATCAAGTAATTCCATTTTTTCTTCTAGTAAAAATTTA
>DATFIM010000002.1 GCA_035270125.1 Halanaerobiales bacterium
AAGTACACTATCAAGTTGTTCTTTTAACAGATTTTTAGAAACTGTAGAAGAAGGTTCTGGAGTCTTTGTATCTTCAATAAAGTCACCCAGACTACTATCTTCTTCCTCACCAATTGGAGTATCAAGTGAGACTGACTCCTGAGCGATTTTCTTAATTTCACTAACTTTATCAGCTGAAATATCCATTTCTTCCGCAATTTCTTCAGGAGTAGGTTCTCTACCTTTTTCCTGTAAAAGCTGTCTTTGAATTTTTATTAACTTATTATTTTTTTCTACCATATGAACTGGTACCCTAATAGTTCTACCCTGATCAGCAATAGCTCTAGTTATTGCCTGTCTAATCCACCAGGTTGCATAGGTACTAAACTTATAACCTTTAGTATAATCAAATTTTTCTACAGCTTTCATAAGTCCCATATTGCCTTCCTGAATTAAATCTAAAAATGACATACCTTTACCAACATATTTTTGGCAATACTTACAACCAGTCTTAAATTTGCTTCAACTAATTGACTTTTAGCTTCTTCATCGCCTTCTTCAATTCTTTTAGCTAATTCTACTTCTTCCTGTTTGTCAAGTAAATCGACCTGTCCGATACCTTTTAAATACATTCGAACCGGGTCATCTGTCGCCCCTTCTGCTGAAATACTAATATTTTTCAATTTACCGTCATCATCTGAATCATCATCGTCATCATCAGAATCACTTTTTTTAGTAGATTTTTTCTTTTTATTTTTCTTTTTATTAGATTCACTAGTTGATTTATCTGAATTTGAATCATTTTTTTCATCTTCATCGATAATATCTATATCCTCATCATCAAGTATTTTATATACATCAACTAAATTATCATCATCTAAATCAAAATCACTTAAAACTTCATCAATTTCAGCAGAAGTTAATTCACCATTTTCTTTCCCTTTCTGAACTAGTTCACTTACTTTTTTCATCGCTTTATCTTTGTTTTGAGACAAGCAAACACGCCCCCTCTTTATTTTATTTCCATGTTATTATTATTATAGATATATCGGCAAAACCCTGCAAAAAAATTATATTTTTAATTGTTAAAATATTAAAATAAACTCTAAAGTCTGATATGACGCAGATTTTGTCAAAATTTTTTATTAAGATTTATTATTAATATTATTAATTTCCCATAAAAAAAAGAGTAGGCTTTTACACCTACTCTAAAAAACTTTCTAACTTCATTATTTTAAATTTATATTTACTGAACTACTTCATAACCCTTATTTGTCCAACCATAAGGTTTGTTAGATGGAGTTCCAATACCACCATTAAGTGATACAGCATCATAACCTAACATTCTTAATCCAGCAACAGTCTGACCGGCTGTTTGACCTGTATAACAATATACTACTATCTTTTTGTCTTTTGGTAGTTGACCAAAGTTTTCCTGCATTCCTTTACCCCAGGCAATATTCATTGCATTTGGAATATGACCTTCTGCATAAGCATCAGGTTGTCTGATGGAAAGAATAACAATATCTTCAGAATCTAAAATCATATTAAGCATATCTTCACTGATTTTATAATTTTTATACATTGTTCCATTTACATCTTCTAAGCCTTCAAGATAATCTACTGTAGTTTTTTTAACTTCAGCATTAATTTCATAAGATGTTTCTCCACCAAGCTCATTTGCTTTAGTTTCTACAGCTGCTTTATAACCATCAACTTCTGAAATACCTAGATTCCAGCCAAATTTGACAGATTCTGCTTCAAAACCAGCAAAATTAAGAAGTCCTACTATTTGATTTGCAGTTTGGCCAGTATAACAATAAACATAAATAGTTTTGTCTCCAGGAAGTTTATCTAAATTATTTGCTATTTGACCTGAACCCCAGGGAAGATTAATAGCTCCTTTAACATGACCTTCCTTATAAACATCAGGCTGTCTAATATCAAGAATAAATAGATCTTCACCAGCTTTCACCTTTTCAACAAAAGTTTCCTGACCTATCATCGCATTATTAGAAGGAAGGTTAGCAAAATAACTATCTACTGCCTCTTCTACCTCATCTGAAACTGCCATTGCCGGACTTGATACAAGTAAACCTACCATTAGAACTAATGAAAGTGTAAATAAAATTAATTTGTTTCTTCTCATTTAAAATTCCTCCTTGTAGTTTTGTGTAATTTATACTAAATTAAAATTTTAACTAAATTATGACCCATCCTGAAAGTTAGTTTCAGTTGATGATCCTTCTGGAACCTCTACAGGTAATGAAGTATCAGAACCCCATTGCATCCAGGCTGCATCATAAATTTTTAAGTCTCTATAACCTGCATTATGCAAAGCTAAATAAGTCTGAGCAGCTCTTATAGAGGTTTTACAATACATAATTACAGTTTGATCTGGATTTACATCATTGTCTGGATAAATTTCCAAAATTTCATCTATAGATTTATAAGTTCCATCTGGATTATTGTTTTCTATATAATTTATATGAATTGAATCTGGAATAGTACCTCTTTGAAATTCTTCCTGTGTTCTAACATCTAAAAGAACAACATCATCACTGGGATTATTAACCTGTTCTAATACTTCATCTCTTGTAGCAATCATGTCAGTATTCTTTTCATCTGCTTCAAACTGAGTAGTTTCTACCTCAGGCTCTTCATTAGTTGTGGTCACAGCTCCTGCTTTTTGCAGTGCTTTTAGTCCACCGCTAACTACCTGAACATTTTCATGGCCATAAACCCTCATTGTCCACCATAAACGAGCAGCGTCCATATTATTATTGCTGTCATAGGCAATTACTCGCATATTATTTGAAATTCCATTTTCACTTAAAGTCTCTTCAATTTTACTTGCTGGGGCGAGCATGTTTGGAAATGGCCCTAATACAGTTATATCACTTCTAGAAATATTTACTGTATCTTTTATGTGACCATTACTATAATCACCTGAACTTTGAGCATCAACAAGTATAGTATTTTCTTCTTTTACTACCTCTAATGCTTTTTCAGCTGTA
>DATFIM010000003.1 GCA_035270125.1 Halanaerobiales bacterium
CTTAAACTTTTAAAAAAATTTTTTAGCATTTTACTACTTTTTTCTGCCATAAATCCACTTTTGACTTTTATAGTATGATTAAATCTACTATCATCACTTAAATCATAAAGAGAACCAACAGCTCCACCTCTTTTATCATAAGCTCCAAAAACTAATCTATCAATTCTGGCCTGAAGCATTGCCCCAGCACACATAGGACAGGGTTCTAAGGTTACATAAATTTCGCAATTTTCAAGTCGCCAACTACCGGTATATTCTGCTGCCTGACGAATGGCTATCATTTCTGCATGAGCAGTTGGATCCTGTATCTCTTCTTTTAAATTATATCCTCTACCAATAACCTTATCATCTTTTATAACAACTGCGCCAATAGGCACTTCTTTTTTCTCCAACGCCTTTTTTGCTTCTTCAAAAGCTAAATCCATAAATTTTTTATCTCTATTCATAAATTACTCCTTATCTAAATTATATCCTTCTTGCCAGTATTATAATTAAAACTCTTTTTTTTGTCAAGAATTTGTACTCTAATCCACCTTTTATTTCTTTTATTATAAGAATATTTATGATAAAATATAACATAATACTACATTTGTACTAAAATTATTTAAAATACATTAACAAACCACCAGGAGGAGATCTATTTATGAAAAAAATCAACGAAAAAATTGGTATCTATGAAATTTTAAAATCCTTCTCCTATTCTATGGACTTAATCAGTGAAACAGTTGTGGGTCATCACAATAAAGTTGCTTATATTTCTTTAGAATTAGGAAAAGAAATGAATTTATCTAATACTCAACTAAAAAAACTAGTCATCTCTGCTCTAATCCATGATTTAGGAGTTTTTTATCTCCATCAAAGTTTTTCAGATTTAAGTTTTGATAGTCGTAGAAATCAGCATGCAGAAATTGGCTATCATTTACTAAAAAACAATTCTCCAATAGCTGATATACCAGAAATCATAAGATATCACCACCATGAATGGGACAAAAAAAATAATGATGAAATTCCTAGATTAAGCAATATATTACACCTGGCTGATAGAATAGCAGTTTTAATCAAAGATGATTCACCTATTTTAAGCCAGAAAAAAAGAATCATAAAGATAATTAAAAAAAATAGAAAATTACGTTTCTGTCCTGAAGCAGTAGAAAAATTTATTAAACTTTCCATTAGAGAGGATTTTTGGCTTAACATTATCTCTAACACTAGAATAGAAAAAAAACTAGATGATTTTTTTCTACCTCCAAGCTGGTTAATAAATTATGATGAAGTCCTAAAAATAAGTAATCTTATAAGTCATATCATTGATTTTAGAAGCTCTTTTACTGCTACTCACTCCGAAGGAATCGCTGCAATTTCAGCACACTTAAGTAAGTACTTGAATTTTAACAAAAAAGAACAGAAAAAAATGAAAATTGCTGGTTATTTACACGATATTGGTAAACTTGTAGTACCTCCAGCAGTTTTAAATAAATCTGGTAAATTAACAAATGAGGAATGGAATATAATGAAAACCCATACTTATTATACCTATCAAGCTCTTTCCACTACTGAAAATCTAAATACAATTAGAGAATGGGCTTCCTACCATCACGAAAAACTAAACGGTAAAGGGTATCCATTTCATCTTAATAAAAATCAATTATCTCTAGGTTCAAAAATAATGGGAGTTTCTGATGTTTTTACAGCTATCACTGAAGATAGGCCTTATAGGAAAGGTATGGAATATTCAAAGGTGAAAATTATATTAAATGAAATGGCAGTAGAAAATGAACTGGATGAAGAATTAGTTGGAATAGTTCTCGATGATTTTGATGAATTTAATGATATTAGAGAAGAAGTTCAGGTTAAAACTAAAAAATATTTTAATAAATTTAATAGAAAAGCAAAAAACATTCTGGATTCCTTAGACGGGGAGAATATTTCATCTGATAGACCTGAAGCTTTAAAATAATTAAAAAAACACCCTGGCAAAATATCCTTCTACCAGGGTGTATTATATATCTTAAATATTAATAAAAAATGGCGTGCCCGAGAGGACTCGAACCCCTAGCCTACTGATCCGTAATCAGTCGCTCTATCCAATTGAGCTACGGGCACAACATATTATAAAACAGTTCTATTTTCGACTGCACAAATTATTATATATGCTTTAATCTAAAATGTCAAATATTTATTCCCTTAAATCATTCTTAATTCTTTCAAATTCTTCTTTATCTATTTCACCTTTTGCATATCTTCTTCTAGCTATTTCTTCAGGACTTAACTCAGTTTCTGTTTTTCTTCCATAAGAAGAATCACTTTTTCTATAATTTTCATACCCTTTCTTTTGATTATTATAACCACTAATATATTTAAATAAATAGAAAGCAGCAACTATTAACAATCCCCAAAAGAAAATCATCATAAAACCTCCACCTCCTCTAAACATAAAAGCAGGATTAAAACAACCTCTAACAAATCCCATCTACAACACCTCCAAATTTAATATATATAATTTATTCTAAATATGAAGCTTCAATATTTTCTTTTTTTAATAAATTTGCATTTGTAACAACAGTTATTGAACTGGTAGCCATTGCAATCTCAGCTATTACTGGATGTAATAATCCAGCTACTGCTACTGGAATAGCTATAAGGTTATAGAAAAATGCCCAGAATAGATTTTGCTTAATTTTTTTGAATGTAGCCCGTGAAAGTTTCACAGCAGTAACTACAGCTGAAAGTTCACCTCTTACTAAAGTTATATCAGCTGACTCAATTGCTATATCAGTACCAGTACCAATTGCTAAACCAACATCTGCTTTAGTTAATGCTGGAGCATCATTAATTCCATCTCCAACCATTGCTATCTTCCCAAATTTCTTTTTCAAATTATCTATTTCCTTTACTTTTCCATCTGGAAGCACTTCAGCCACAACATGATCTATACCAACTTTATTTGCGATAGCCTGAGCAGTTCTTTTATTATCTCCTGTAATCATTGCAGTCTTAAGTCCCATATTTTTTAGTTCATTTATAGCTTCAACTGAGTCCTCTTTTAAAGTATCAGCAACTGCAATTACAGCAATTAATTCCTGATCATAACCAACTAACATAGCAGTTTTGGCTTCATTTTCTAATTTCTTTAATTCATCTTTTAAATCAACTACATCTATATTTTTTTCCGAAAACAATCTCTCATTACCAATCAATACTTCTTTACCATCTATTTCTCCTTTAACTCCTTTGGCCGTTATTGATTCAAAATTATTTACATTTTTTAATGAAAGTTCTTTTTCTTCAGCAGCATTAACTATCGCACTTGCTAAAGGATGTTCAGAAGCTGATTCTACAGAAGCAGCTAATTTTAATACTTCTTCTTTTTTAAAATTATTGGTTGATCCTAAAACTATATCTGTCAATTCTGGCTTACCTTTAGTAATAGTCCCAGTTTTATCAAAAACAATGGCATTTATATCTTTCATAACCTGAATTGCTTCACCTTTTCTAATTAGCACACCATTTTCTGCCCCTATTCCACTCCCAACCATTAAAGCTGTTGGAGTAGCCAATCCTAAAGCACAGGGACAGGCAATTACTAAAACGGAAATCGTTGCAAAAATTGCCAGAGTAAATGAATTCAATCCCGGTTGAACCCAGGGTAAAAATCCACTTGCCCAATAAGCTATATCCTGGAAAAATTCAGGAAATATCATCCAGGAAAGAAAGGTTAAAGTAGCAATTACCAAAACCGTCGGAACAAAAATTCCTGTTATTTTGTCTGCAAATTTTTGGATAGGAACTTTAGTTCCCTGGGCTTCTTCTACCATTTTTACAACTTGAGATAAAAATGTATCTTTACCTACTTTGGTTGCTTTAACTTTGAGAAAACCTTTTTGATTTACAGTAGCGCCTATTACTTCATCACCTTCAGATCTTTTAACTGGCATTGATTCACCGGTAGCCATTGATTCATCTATAGAACTTTGACCTTCTATAATAACTCCATCTGTAGGAATTTTTTCCCCTGGTCTAACAACCATAATATCTCCTGGTTGAAGTCTATCCACTTTTATCTCTTTTTCTTCTCCATCTTCAATAATCACCGCTTTTTTTGCTCCAAGCTCCATTAATTTTTTAATAGCCTCTGAAGCTCTTCCCTTAGCAGATTCTTCAATATATTTTCCAGTAAGATGAAATGCCATAATCATTCCGGCAACTCCGGCAAAATTAGCTATTGGTGTAAAAAAGACCGCTGGTCCTGTAATAAAAGCTGCTCCAGTACCCATTGCAATTAAAACATCCATATTGGCTCCACCATGTTTAACTGATCTATAAGCACTACTAAAAGTCCTTCTGCCAAAAATAAATAGGGGAGGAACTGCCAGTAAAATCATCCCTAAATTATAGATAGTTTGATTGGGCCAGACTATTCCCATAAACATTTCTGGGATCATCCATAAGATTATAGGAATAGTAAAAACCCAGGTTCCAATCATTCTCCTTTTAGCCTTTTTTACTTTTTCTTCATCATTTATTTTTTTTTTATCTTTTTCTTCTTTACTATTATTCTCAAAAGAAATTATTTCATAACCACTCTTTTTAACTATCTCTACAAATTCTTCTTTATCAAGTTCTAAGGGATCATATTCTACAGTTCCTCTATCTGTTGCAATATTAACATCAGCATTGAATACTCCATCCATTGTTTTAAGATTTTTTTCTATTGTTTGAGCACATGAAGCACAACTCATCCCACCTATATCAAAAATTACTTTTTCTCTATTTTTTTTTACATCATAACCACTTTCTTTAACAGCATTTATTAAGTTATTTCTGTCTGTGATTTCTGGATCAAAAGTAATATATGCTTTTTCAGTACTGAGATTTACATTTGCTTCTTTTACTCCTTCTGAATTGTTTAATGCCTTCTCTACTCTAGAAGAACAGGCTGCACAATGCATTCCCTCAATATCAAGATTTATTTTTTCTTCACTCATTATTACACCTCCACATTTTACATTAAATATTATACCCCTAGTGGGTATTTTCTCTTTAAATTAAAGGTATCATAGATCATAAAAAAAGTCAAGTAATTTAGTCAGGATTAAAATAAATTATATTTTTTGTCTGATTTCTTTAATTTAAATCATTTATATTTTTTCCTGTAAATACAACCTCGATTACAATAAAAACAGAGATAGCGGTCATCTTCATATCCCATATAATGAAGAGTTGCAGTTGGAGAAATAAGACCAAGAAGATCTTTAATTCTATCGATATCCTGAAAATATTGGTAATGAAAATATGCAAAACTACGCTGCAAAGTTTCATTACCAAAATTATCAATACCTACTTCTTTAGCAGTATTTTTTAAAGTGAAATATAATTTATCCTGATTTGAAAATAAATAGTCATTTTCATCAAATCCCCCAAGAAACTCTTCTATTTCTACTAATTTATCATTTTTTATAATCTCATTTTTTCTTTTTTTTATAATATTTTCTGTCTCTTTTTTATCCAAATCAACTGTTTTATTTAATGTTAATCCTAGATTGAATCCAATAAGAAAAAGGTAATAACAGCTTTCATCTATTTCTTTTAATCTATTTTGAAAATCATTTAATTTTAATTTGTTTTGGATGGCTTTACCTTCTTCCATACTTTTAACCCCTTTTTTACAATGATTTTTTAACTGAAATTAAAACTATCTCCAACTGAAGCTATTTTCACTTTACTTTTAAATCTATCTTTCATCATCATTGCTGCTCTTGTTCCAGTACAGTGAATGGGAACTAATAAATCAAAATTTAATTTAGAAAAATAATTAATTATTTTAGTAACTTTTTTATCAGATGAATGTTTAAGATGCATACCTCCCATTATAGCTTTTATTCTTTTTCCATTAGTAAGTTCTTTAATATATTTTAAAATATTTACAACACCTTTATGACTACAACCTAGAAGTACTATTATCCCTTCAGGAGTATCAAAATATAATGAAATATCATCTTTAAAATTATCCACCACTTTATTTTTTCTTTTACCTGAAATATATTTTTCATTTATATATTTGTTCTTAGCAACTGGAACTTCTCCTGTAACATACATCCCCTTATTTATCTCTGTTTTCTTTTCTGCATTAGTAAATTTCTTTATATTTTCTCGGTCAGTATTATTACCTATAAATTCAAGCTTACCATCAGCTTTTTTAAATTTAGATGAAAAAGCCTCCCGGTGGGCAATAATTTCAACCTCAGAATTTATTTTTAACAATTTGTCCAAACCACCAGTATGATCATCATGTCCATGACTCAATATTACCGAAGATATTTGCTCTAAGTTAATATCTAATTTTTTAGCATTATGAGAAAGAACCAAACCCTGACCTGTATCAAAAAGATATTTTTCTTTTCCATAATTGATATAAAATGACAAACCATGTTCAGCTAAAAAACCTCTTTTCTCTACACTATTTTCAGCAAGTATTGTTATTTCTAAATTTTTAGTCATATTTTCTCCTTTCAGAAAATAAAATTATAACCTCCCGGGCCATAGACCATCAGGTTGGTTTGATAACCCATCGGAGTAGAAAAGGCAGAACTTGAAGCAAAAGTTACAGTTAATAAAAAGGAAGCAGTTCCTGTTTTTTCTACTGCTATACCTAAAGGAATTAAATCAGATAGCAAAAAGAAAACTTCCCAGTTGATAGATTTTGGAACTTCTTGCGGTTCTACCATTCCAGTACTAACCATAGCTGCCACTCCTCCTGAATCCAATTTTATATATTAAGTTCATTATTTACTGCATATTATACTTTATCAAAAATTTAATTTTAGAACAAGATAATATGGAAAAAAATAGATGACAATACACTTAAAGTGATTTTTGGGATACAACTAATCGAGATTTTAAATCACCTAAGTAATATTATCATCTAATTGAAAAAATTATTCTACTACAACTGAAACTCCATCAGGAATAGCAGTAATAGAAGCTTCTTCATCATCTAACAAGCCTTCAGCTAAAGA
>DATFIM010000004.1 GCA_035270125.1 Halanaerobiales bacterium
AGATAATGTAAGAGAGGTAGTAACCCTTAATGTAGATAATATAGAAGAGATGACAGACAGCAGAAGAGGTCTAAAGGAAGACTTTATAGAAGGTGTAGTAAATTATGATAATGACCTTTTAGTTATAATTAATGTGGAGAAAGTTCTCTTTTCTGATAAGGAAAAGAAAGATGATAAAGCAAAATAAATAGCAGTTTATTAAATTATTAGAGATTTCAGGGGGGTTTATTAAAAAAACTTCCTTGAAATTTTTTTGTTTTTTTAATATTATTATAGTAGAAAACAAAAAATAAAAATTTATTCCTTTCAGAAAAATCTTTTCCTATTTTAATTGTTTAATTCAAATTATAAATCCAATAAAATTAACAAAAATAATAATCATATTTTCAGAACCGGTAAGTTTTCAAAAAAAACAAAGGAAATTACTAATCATTAGCAGGAAAATCAGAATTATTATAGAATAGTTATAGTAATCACAATATATTTAGTTAAAAAAGTAACAAAGTTTTATTGAAAATCTTTTAAAGGAGGGATAAGTTAAATAAAAAACAAAAATGTTAATTGAGTAAAAAAAATAATTTAAAAAAGAAATTATAATTTAAAGGGAGGAATAAAAAAAATGAAAAAGTTATTAAGTTTTAGTATGATTTTAGTATTAACTTTAGCAATTTTTGTAGGTTATTCAGGAAATCAGGTGAATGCACAGGATGTTGACTTAGTTTCAGCAGCTTCTATTTCCAGTAATGCTGCTGCTATTGAAAAGGCAATGGGTGAAGATGGAACCTGGATTATTTGTCCAACAACTGATATGCATTTTAATTCTGAATTAGTAATTGAAGGTACTTTTCATGATAAAGGTGACTCCAGTAATGATGTATACCGTAAAGTAGGTCCTTATGGTCAGGATGATAATCATAATATAACTGAAAGGTATACTGTTTCTGCTCCTCAGTTTACTGTTAAAAGTCCTAACACTAAATTTCAGGGCGGTTATTTTGTAGGAGATGTATATGTACAGGCAAATGGATTTACTATTGATGATGCTATTGTTGTCGGTAATGTGTACTATGAAAATGAAGAGTATAAGTCTAGTGCAAGTGTTGAATCTGGTGGAAGAATAACAGGTGAAGCTAAAGTACAATCAGATGTTGATTTAGTATCAGCTGCTTCAATTACTAATAATCCTGCAGCTATTGAAAAGGCAATGGGTGAAGATGGAACATGGATTATTTGTCCAACAACAGATATGCAATTTAATTCTGAATTATTAATCGAAGGTACTTTCCATGATAAAGGTGACTCAAGTAATGATGTATACCGTAAAGTAGGACCTTATAGTCAAGATGACAATTACAATGTTACAGAAAGATATACTGTGATTGCTCCTCAGTTTACTGTTAAAAGTCCTAATACTAAGTTTCAGGGTGGTCACTTTGTAGGAGATGTATATGTACAGGCAAATGGATTTACTATCGATGATGCTGTTGTTGTCGGTAATGTTTATTTTGAAAATGAAGAATATAAATCAAGCTTCTCTATTGCAGAAGGTGGAGAAGTAACAGGTGTTACTGAAGTAAAATAATTATTTAAAATATAATAATTTTAAAAGGGGACGGTTCAATTGATTGGGCCGTCCCTATAATTTTTTTAGAGATGGTGGTGATTTATTATGAAAACTAAACCTATTACCAAAAAGCAAGTTGATTCTTTAAGAAAAACTCTGGCTGGAACTAAAAAAAATATTAAATGGAAAGATATCGACTATGATGTTGGAAGAGGAATAATAAACAAAGAAAAATATTGTTTATGGACTAAAGATGGATATAGAATAGATATTTCTGTAACATCTAAAGGAGTAGTTGTCAGTCAATCAGAAAGAAAAGATCCTGAATATTTTAATTTAAAAAATAATGAATAACAAAAATTTAAGGCCCTGATATTTTAAATCAGGGCCTTAAATCATATACTAATAAATTATTAACATTTACAATCTATATTAAGAGGAGGAAGAGAAATGAGGGGAAATAAAGTAATCTTATTTCCTCTTTTCTAATTATAGTATATAATGTTTAGATTAAATAGTCTTTAAAATAAAATTAAATTTTGATTAAAAATACTCAATATTAAGTTTTAGTTATTGCAATAATAATGATATAATTAATATAAGAGAAATAAAAAAGGTGGAATTATTATGAGTAAAATCAATAATTTTTTTGAAGTAAAAGGGAGATATGCTACTGCTAAAGTTTTTTCTTTTGAAAAAGAAAAAAATGCTGTTAATCAAATTACTAATATATGTAATAATGCTGCTTATAAAAAATCCAAAATAAGAATTATGCCTGATTATCATAAAGGTAAAGGAAGTGTAATTGGATTTACTTCTACTCTAGAAGACAGAATTATTCCCAATGCAGTTGGAGTAGATATTAATTGTGGTATGTATACAGTAGAATTAGGAAATTTTAATATAGATTTTAATAAATTAGATAATTTTATAAAACATAATATTCCTCATGGATTTAAAAAAAATAAAAAAATAAGTAATAAAATTGATCAAGAATTAAAAGAAAACATAAAAACAATATCTCAAAAAATGAATTTAGATTATAGAAAGCAGTTAAGAGGTGTAGGTTCTTTAGGGGGAGGAAATCACTTTATAGAAATAAATGAGTCTAAAAATAATGAAAAATATCTTGTAATCCATACGGGATCACGTAATTTTGGTTTGCAGGTATGTAATTATCATCAAAATAAAGCTATAAATTATTGTAAAAATAAACTTAAAGAAATAAATGATGAAAAAATCATTGAATATAATTTGAATAAAAATCAGTCATTTTTAGAAGGTGAATTGGCAAAAAATTATTATACGGATATGAAAGTAGCTCAAAAATATGCTAATGAAAATAGAAGATTAATTGCTGAAAGGATACTTGAATTTTTTGGATTGAATATAAAGGATTTAAGATCTTTTCAAACAAGACATAATTATATTGATTTTAAAGATAAAATAATACGTAAAGGTGCTATATCTGCTCATAAAGGGGAAATGGTATTAATACCTCTTAATATGAGAGATGGAAGTATATTAGCTAGAGGAAAAGGAAATGAAGATTGGAATTTTTCTGCTCCTCATGGTGCAGGGAGAATTATGTCTAGAACTCAGGCTAAAAAAGAAATATCTCTTGAAAATTATAAAAATTCTATGAAAAATGTATTTAGTACATCTGTGAGTAAAAAAACTTTAGATGAAGCTCCTTTTGCTTATAAAAACTCCAAAGAAATATTAAATTCTATAAGTGAGACTGTTGAAATAATTGAAGTATTGAAACCAGTATATAACTTTAAAGCTTCTTAACTAAAAAATAAATTCTTGACAACCATAATAGAAAATATTATAATTACTATAACTTAATATTCTAATGCGAAGAAAGGGAAAGTAGGTTATTTAAGCTATTTAGAGAATGGTGTCTCTGGCTGAAAGCACTGTTAGTTAAAATAACTGAAGACCACCCTGGAGTTGACAAAGTGAAAGCTTAAAATTATAGTAAGTAATTTTGTCCGGTTAATCCGTTATCTTTTTAAGTGGGTATTTTTTGCCAACTAGAGTGGAAACGCGGTCCTGTCCGTCTCTTATGAGATGTCAGGACTTTTTTTAATTGATATTAATATATTTTAAATATAAAAGGAGGAATTTTAGAATGAGTAAAGTGAAAATAACTTTACCTGATGGTTCAGAAAGAAAATATGATTCAGGTATTACTGTTTCTGAGGTAGCTTATGATATTGGTAAAAGGTTGGGTAAGGATGCTGTTGGTGGAACAGTTGATGGAAAAGATGTCGATACTTCTTATGAAATAAAAAATGATGTAGAATTAGCAATTATAACAAGAGATTCTGAAAAAGGTCTGGATATCCTACGTCATACTGCTTCACATGTTATGGCTCAGGCCGTAAAACGTCTTTATGATAATGTAAAGTTGGCTATTGGACCAACAATAGATGATGGATTTTACTATGATCTGGATCTTGAATATCGATTTTCACCTGAAGACTTAGAAAAAATTGAAGATGAAATGCAAAATATTATTGATGAAGATTATGAGATTAAAAGAAAAGTTATGTCAAAAGACGAAGCCATAGAATTTATGAAAAACAAGGGTGAAGAATACAAAGTAGAATTAATAAAAGAGTTTGAAGATGAATATATAAGTTTTTATGAACAGGGTGAATTTATTGATCTTTGTAGAGGCCCTCACTTACCATCCACAGGCATGATTAATGCTTATGAATTATTGAATATTGCTGGTGCTTATTGGCGTGGAGATGAAAATAATAAAATGTTACAAAGAATTTATGGTACAGCTTTTGATACAAAAAAAGAGTTAGATAAATATATTAAAAGAAGAGAAGAAGCTAAAAAGAGAGATCATCGTAAGTTAGGAAAAGAACTTGATCTCTTTAGTATGCATGAAGAGGGGCCAGGTTTTGCATTTTTTCATCCTAAAGGAATGGAAATTTGGAATCAGCTTTTAAAAGTATGGAGATCAAAACATAAAGATTATGGTTATAAAGAAATTAAAACTCCTATAATTTTAAATAAAGAATTATGGAAAAAATCCGGTCACTGGGATCATTATAAAGAAAATATGTATATGACAGAAATTGATGAGGAAGAATATTCCATTAAGCCTATGAATTGTCCAGGTGGAGTTTTAGTTTATAAAGATAAAATGCATAGTTATCGAGACTTCCCATTGAGATTAGCAGAGTTAGGT
The DNA here is from genome assembly GCA_035270125.1 of Halanaerobiales bacterium. Taxonomy (NCBI): domain Bacteria; kingdom Bacillati; phylum Bacillota; class Clostridia; order Halanaerobiales; species Halanaerobiales bacterium. Next base: position 4,779 of record DATFIM010000004.1, read on the forward strand.
TTAGTACACCGTCATGAACTTTCTGGTACTCTTCATGGTTTGATGAGAGTACGTTCTTTTACTCAAGATGATGCTCATATTTATATGTTGCAGGAACAGGTGACTGATGAGTTAATTAATGTATTAAAATTAGTTGATGAATTTTATGAGTTATTTGGTTTTAATTATCATGTTGAGTTAAGTACAAGGCCTGAAGATTATATGGGTGAAATTGAAGATTGGGATAAGGCCACTAATTCACTTAAGAAAGCTTTAGAAGATCAGAGTATAGATTATGAAATTAATGAAGGAGATGGTGCTTTTTACGGCCCTAAAATTGATGTGCATCTTGAAGATAGTTTGGGAAGAACCTGGCAGTGTGCTACTATTCAATTAGATTTTCAAATGCCAGAAAGATTTGATTTAACTTATATTGGTTCTGATGGTGAAGAACACCGTCCGGTTATGATTCATAGAACTGTGATGGGAGCAATGGAAAGATTTATAGGAATTTTAATTGAACATTTTGCTGGTGCTTTTCCAACATGGTTAGCTCCAGTCCAGGTCAAAGTTATTCCAATATCAGAAGACCAATTAGATTATGCGCTTAAAATAAGAAAAGAACTAGAGGAAGATGAGATAAGAGTTGAAATTGATGGACGTGATGAAAACTTAGGTTATAAAATTAGAGAGGCTCAGGTAGAACAGGTTCCCTATATGTTAATTGTAGGTGATAATGAGGTAGAAGATAACACTGTTTCTGTTAGAGAAAGAAGAGAAGGAGATATTGGTACCCTGGGTATTGATGAGTTCAAAGAAAAAATTAACAAAGAAGTAGAAAATAAAGTTGTAAAAGATTATGAGTAATTAAATTTGACAGGGAGCAGGTACTATGGTATACTCAAAAAGGAAAATAAAGTAGAAGTACCTGCTTCTCACCAATAATAAGATTATTGGTTAATAGTTAGTTTTTTTATTCTACTGTTTTAAGGAGGGCAAAGTATGGGTAATTTTATTGTCCCTTTTCTAAGTGGTAGAATAAACTAACTGTTTGAGAGTGGGTGGATATTATTCCAGCCACTTATTTTGTTTTAAATATACTTAGGAGGTGCATAAAAATCGCGGACGATTTAAGAGTAAATCGACAGATAAGAGCAAATAAGGTACGTTTGGTTGACTCTGAAGGAGAACAAATTGGTATTAAATCTTTTAAAGAGGCTTTGAAAACAGCTGAAGAAAGAGGTTTTGACCTTGTTGAGGTAGCCCCTCAGGCTAAACCACCTGTTTGTAAAATAATGGATTATGGTAAATATAAGTATGAACAGGCTAAAAAAGAGAAAGAAGCTAAAAAGAATCAGAATGTAATGAATGTTAAAGAAGTTCAAATGGGAGTTAAAATCGAAGATCATGATTTTAATGTTAAGCTTAAACAGGCTCGTCGTTTTTTAAATGATAAAGATAAAGTAAAAGTAAGAATTAAATTTAGAGGACGAGAAATGATGCATAAAGAATTAGGATATGATCTTATGGATAGATTAAAAGAAGGTACTAAAGAACTTGGTACTGTAGAAAAAGGACCTAATATGGAAGGCCGAGATATGATGATGTTTATAACTCCAGATAGTGATAAATAAATTTGAGGAGGGATTTTGATGCCTAAGATTAAAACTCATAAAGGTATTGCCAAAAGAGTTAAAAAAACTGGTAATGGTAAACTTAAGGTAAATAAAGGTTTTTCAAACCACTTTCAGACTAAAAAGAAAAGTAAAAGAAAGAGACATCTTCGCAAAGAAAAAATTCTTAATAAGACATATGAAAAAAGATATAAACAACTAATACCATATAAATAAAAAACTATTTAATAGAATATAAATCTACTAATTTATAAAATTATTAATGAACTTTTAGGATTATAATAATATATTATCCAGGGAATAAGGAAATCATTTTATGAAAGGGGAGAATTAGAATGCCACGTGTAAAAAGAGGAAATAAAGCCAGAAAAAGAAGAAAGAAAGTTCTTAAACTGGCTAAAGGTTTTTTCGGCTCAAGAAGTAAATTGTTTAGACCTGCTAATCAGGCAGTTATGAAGTCATTACAATATGCTTATCGTGATCGCCGCAATAAAAAACGTAATTTTAGAAGATTATGGATTACAAGAATAAATGCAGCAGCAAGACAGGAAGGTCTTTCTTATAGTCGTTTTATTAATGGCTTAAAGCAAGCTGATATTGAAATAAACAGAAAAATGTTAGCAGAACTTGCAGTTAATGATAAAGATGCATTTAATGATTTAGTTGATATTGCTAAAGAAAATTTATAATAATGATTATAATTGACCTGGGAATTTCAATAACCCAGGTTTTTTCTTTTGGGAGAGTGATATTTAATGAAAGACATTATAAGCTCAAATAAAAATGATAAGATTAAATATTTAAAAAAATTATATAATAGTTCTAAAAGAAAGAAAGAAGGTAAGTTTGTTTTAGAAGGATATAGATTGATAAAACATGCTTATGAATCAGGAGCAAAATTTGATTATATATTTGTGACAAAATCTTTTACAGAAAGTAAAGAATATGAGGAATTGATAGCAAATAATGGCTTGAATAATATCAGCATTTTAATTACTGAAGAATTATTAAATAAGATATCAGATACTATAAATCCTCAAGGTATTATTGCAGTGGTTTATGAGATGGATTCTAATATTACTCAAATTATAAATAAAAATAAAAACATTCTAGTCCTTGATCGAATACAGGATCCTGGTAACTTAGGAACTATTATAAGAACAGCTGCTGCAGCTGGTTTTGGAGGGATAATTTCTCTTAAAGGTACTGTAGATATCTATAATCTGAAAGTATTAAGAGCTACTGCAGGTGCAATATTTAATATACCTTTTATAAATAAAATTGATTACAATAATTTTGAAAATATATTAAAAGAAGATTTTTCAGATTATAAATTAATATGTGCTGATGTAAATACTGAGCTGTTTTATGATCAAGTTGAATATAATGATAAAAATATTCTGGTGATTGGTAATGAAGGAAATGGTATTAGAAGTGAATTATTAGAAAAGGCTGATAAAAAAATTAAAATTCCATTAAATAATAATATTGAGTCAATTAATGCTGCAATGGCTGCCGGAATTTTAATGTATGAAATTAATTATGGCTAATAGCTTTGAGACCTATTCAAATACTTGTTTAAAATAAATTGTTGTGATATAATTTTAATTAGAAATCAAAATTTTTAAAATATTACATCTCTTAAAGGGGTGTGGCTTATGACTGTTGATTCTTTTTTCTTTTGGAAACTATTTGAAAAAACAGGATCTATAAAATTCTATTTAGCCTATAAACATTTTTTTTCAGATAATAAAATAGAAAAAAACAAAAATTATTAAACATATTTTCCCACCTCTCGTCACTATGACGAGAGTTTTATTATTAATTGATTATATTTTTTCCTTATGTTAAAATAAAAATAATATGATGTGTTTGATTTTGTCAAAAAACTTCAAAAAAACATTTGATCTTGGAGGTATAAATAAATGGATATATTAGAGAGAATTAGAGAACTTGAAGAAAAAGTGAAAAATGAATTTTCAGATGTCAAAGATTTAGATGAATTAGAAGATTTAAGAGTTAAATATTTAGGAAAAAAAGGTGAGATTCAAAAAATATTTAATAAAATGTCTGAAATAAAAGATGAAAAAAAGCCTGTTGTTGGTAAAGAAACTAATATTTTAAAAAATAAAATAGAGAATTACATAGAGGATAAGAAAAAAGATCTTGCAGAAAAAAGAAAAAAAGAAAAAATTGAAGAAGAAAGAATTGATGTAACTCTGCCCGGAATAAAACAAAAAATGGGACATCAACATATCTTAACAAAGGTAATGCGTGAAGTTGAAGATGTATTTATTGGTCTTGGTTTTACAATTGAAGAAGGACCTGAGATTGAAAGTGAATATTATAATTTTAAAGCATTAAATATACCTGAAGGACACCCAGCCAGAGATCTTCAGGATACTTTTTATATTGATGACAATTTTTTACTTAGAACTCATACTTCTCCAGTTCAGGTGCGTACTATGGAAAAAGAACGTTTACCAATACGAATGATAGCTCCTGGACGAGTTTATCGTTCAGATGAATTAGATGCTTCACATTCTCCAAACTTTCATCAGGTCGAAGGTCTTGTTATTGATAAAGATATATCTTTTAGTGATCTTAAAGGAAGTATTGAAACAATAGTAAAAAAATTATATGGAGAAAATAGAGAAATTAGATTTAGACCCAGTTATTTTCCATTTACTGAACCAAGTGCAGAAGTTGATGTTTCATGTGTAGTTTGTGAAGGAGAAGGTTGTAGCTTGTGTTCTAATACAGGATGGCTAGAAGTAATGGGTTCTGGTATGGTTCACCCTAATGTATTAAAAATGTCTGGTATAGATCCTAATGTTTATAGTGGTTTTGCATTTGGAATGGGCTGGGATCGAATAGCTATGTTAAAATATGGTATAGATGATATAAGATTACTTTTTGAAAATGATGCAAGATTTTTAGAACAATTTTAATTTAAAAAGGAGTGTAATTATCAATGAAAATATCTTATAATTGGTTAAAAACATATATAGATTTTCCATATAGTCCTGAAAAATTATCTAAAAAACTTACTATGGCCGGTCTTGAAGTAGAGGAAATGAATTTTTTAGGACAAGATCTAGAAGAGATTATTGTTGGAAAAGTATTAGAGGTAAAAGAACATCCTAATGCAGATAAATTAGTAATATGTAATGTAGATGTTGGTAAAGAAGAATTACAACTTATTACCGGAGCTCCAAATGTTAAAGAAGGAATTAAAGTTCCTGTTGCAAAAAGTGGAGTTACTTTACCTACAGGTCTTGAAATCGAAGAAAGTGAATTAAGAGGAAAAGTTTCAGCAGGTATGATTTGTTCTAAAGATGAATTAGGTTTAGTTGAAGAAAGACAAAGTGGAATAATGGTACTTGATGATGAATTAGAAGTTGGAAATAAATTTATAAATGAATATGGACTTAATGATTATGTCTATAAACTTGATTTAACACCTAATTATGCTCGTTGCCTTGGAATGCTGGGAATAGCTCGAGAAATAAAGGCAATGCTTGCTGGAGAAAAAGAGGTTAAATTTCCAGAGATTGACATTAAGGAAACAGAAGAAAATGTAAAAGATTATGTTAATATTAAAGTTGATGATAAAGATTTATGTCCCAGGTATACAGGAAAAATAATAAAAGATGTAACAATTAAGCCTTCTCCAAAATGGATGCAGAACAGATTAAAAGCAGCTGGAATTAGACCAATTAATAATATAGTTGATATTACAAATTATGTTTTACTTGAATATAATCAACCTTTACATGCTTTTGATTATGATAAAATTGCCCAAAATACTGTAATTGTAAGAAGAGCTAATAAAGATGAAGAATTAATAACATTAGATGATGAAAAAAGAAATTTAAATGAGAATACATTATTAATTACAGATGAAGAAAAAATACTTGGTTTAGCAGGTGTAATGGGTGGAAAAGTTAGTGAAGTAACTGAAAAAACTAAAAATATATTCCTGGAATCTGCCTATTTTGATCCTTTGAATATAAGAAAAACTTCTTCTGATTTTGGTATACATAGTGAAGCATCACATAGATTTGAAAGAGAAATTGATATTGAAAGAGTAGTTGAAGCCAGTAATCGAGCAGCTTATTTGATGCAGGAATATGCTGATGGGAAAATAGTAAAAGGTGTTATTGATAAGTATCCTGAGCCCTATCAAGAAAAAGTTATTGAATTAGAATCAGAAAGAGTTAACAAAATTCTTGGTTTATCTTTAAGCAATGATCAGATAAAAAATATGCTTAAAAATCTGGAATTCAATGTAGAAATATATGAGAATAGTGGTTTATTAAAAGTAAAAGTTCCATCTTATAGAACAGATGTAGAACAAAAAGCTGATTTAATTGAAGAAGTAGCCAGAATGTATGGTTATAATAATATACCAACTACAACCCCTGAACGTCGTCAACAGGGACATCGAACAGAAAAACAAAAAATTCAAATTAAAATTAAAGACATTTTGACTGCTGGTGGACTTAATGAAATAAAAACTTTTAGTTTAATGGATAAAAAAGCTTATGATAAATTACAAATAAATAATGAAGATGATTTAAGAAATTGGGTAAAAATAAAAAATCCACTAAATAAAGCTTTTGAAATTATGAGAACTACACTAATTCCTGGTACAGTAGAAGTACTTTCTAATAACAACAAAAGACAATTATCTAATATGGCAGTTTTTGAAATAGGTAGAATTTATAAAAATACAGGCAAAAACAAAAGACCTTTTGAAGAAAAAATGATTACAGGTGGAAGTATGGGGATAGATATTAAGAGTTGGAATAATAGTGCTCCTGATTTCTTTTATCTAAAAGGTGTTTTAGAAGAATTATTTCAACGTTTGAATATTGAAGTTCAATATGAAAAAGAAGAGAAGAATTTTTTACATCCAGGTAGAACAGCATTAATCAAAAGTGGAAAAGAAAAAATTGGATTTATTGGAGAACTGAACTATGAAGTAATTGATGAATATGATTTAGTAGAAGGTACTACTATTTTTGAACTTAATTTTGATAAAATGCTAGAGAAAATTAAAGAAAAGAAAAATAATTATCAACCATTACCTAAATTTCCAGCTGTAAATCGCGATTTAGCTATTGTTTTAGATAAAGACGTTCCAGTTTCAGAAATAGAAAAAATAATGAAAATCGCTGGAGGGTCATTATTAGAAGATATAGATCTTTTTGATTTATATGAAGGAGATCAAATTGCTGTAGGAAAGAAAAGTTTGGCTTTTAATTTGAAGTTTAGATCAACTGAACGTACACTTAGAGATGAGGAAGTAAATGAAGTATTTAATAATATTTTAGAAGATTTAACAGAAGAAGTAGGTGCTGAAATTAGAGGTAAGTAAATATATTATTTAACCTAGAAGCAGGATAATTTTAATTTACAATGAATTATTTATTATATAAGTAAAATAATTTTAAGCCGGGGGATGTATATTATGTCTTCTAATAAGAGATTTAAAAATAAGGATAATCAGGAGAAATTTTCAGTTAAAATTCTTGGTGAAGAACAGCTTATTGTAGGTGATGTATCAGAAGAATATGTCAAAGAATTGGCTGATTATATTAACAGTGTAGGAACTGAAATTATTAGAGCCTATCCGAGTCTTCCCCGGAGAAGGCTTCTAGGTCTTACTATGATTAACATGGCCGATGAATTTTATAAATTAAGAGAAGAGTATTATGAAAAAAATGATAAGATTAAAAATTTAAAAAGCAAGAATTATGATTTAAAAGAAGAAATAGAAGAGTTACAAAAGAAATTAAAGAGAAAAGAAAATCAATTAGAAGAAGTAGAAGAAGAAAATGAAGAATTACTTACCCTCCTGGAGGAGGTAGATTAATTGACTAGTTTAAATGCATTAGACCTAATATTAGTATTATTATTTTTGTTATTTATAATTAATGGATATAAAGATGGGTTTATTGAACAAATCAGTGTTATTTTAGGGATAATTATTTCATTTTATTTTGCAATTAGATTTTATCCTGAAGTAGAGGTTTTATTAGTTCCTTATTTTGATATACCTGAACGTTTATTAGAATTTATTTCCTTTTCTTTGATATTTATCATATTGAATGTATTAATTCATCTTTTAGCTGAAGGTTTGAAAAATATACTTGATTTATTATTTTTGAAATCTTTAGATCAATTAATGGGAGCATTTTTAGGTTTGGTGAAAGGTGTATTAATTTTATATTTGTTAATTTTATTTATTAATCAAATACCTTATACAAAAGTAAGAAGTTTTGTTGATAATTCTATTATAGCAAAGTATTTTTTGGATATGACTCCGAAAATACAAAATAGCCTGGAAAATTTTTTTAGAAAGCCATGATTATCATGGCTTTTTTTTAAGAGATAAGAAATTATAAGAAGGTGATTATATGTATGAATTTAGTAATAAAGAACTTTCAAAGATTTTAGATGAACTTGCAAAATTATTAGAAATAAAAGGTGAAAATAAATATAAAATTAGAGCATATCAAAATATATCTCGTAAAATTACAAACATAAATCAGGATATTTCACAATTAGTCAAAGAAGATAAATTACAGGATATTAAAGGTGTTGGTAAAGGTATAGCAGGTGAAATAAATGAAATTTTTGAAAAAGGATTTTCTCCTGCTCTGGAAGAAATAAAAAATGAATTACCAGCAGGAGTTATAGAAATGGTTGAAATTCCAGGTTTGGGTCCCAAAAGAGCCAACAAATTATTTAATGAACTTGAAATTTCAGATATTTCAGATTTAAAAAAAGCACTTAAAAATGGAGAAGTTAGAGAAATAAGAGGTTTTGGTAAAAAAATAGAAGAAAAATTATTAAAAGCTCTTAATGAGTATAAAGAATATAAAGATTTAATATTATTAGATGAGGCAGAAAGAAAAGCTGAAGAAATAATTAATCAAATAAATAAAAATAAAAATGAAAAAATAATAAATGAATTAAAGTTAGCAGGAAGCCTAAGAAGAAAAACTGAATTAATAGGAGATATAGATATTTTAGTTTTAACAAATTTTCCTGATAAAGCAGGAGAATTGATAACAAATTTAGACTTTTCAGATGTAATAATTGATAAAGGTAGTAAAAAATTAAGTATTTATACCAAAGAAAAAATAAGGGTAGATTTTAGATTTGTTTCTCCTGAAAATAAATTTCCTGCATTACAATATTTTACCGGTTCTAAAGAACATAATGTTAAAATAAGACAGATTGCTAAAGATAATAATTATAAATTAAATGAATATGGATTATTTAAAATAAAAGACAATGGTGAATTTAATAGGATTAATATTGAAAGTGAAAAGGAATTATATAATCAATTAGGTCTGGACTTAATAATCCCAGAATTAAGAGAAGATTTAGGAGAAATTGAAGCTGCCTTGAAATCAGAACTTCCTGATGTTATTAATTATAATGAAATTAAAGGAGACCTTCATATTCATAGTAAATATAGTGATGGAGCTTTTTCAATGGCTGATATGACAGAAAAAGCACTTGAATTAGGATATGAATATATTGCTTTTAGTGATCATTCAAAATCTCTAAAAGTAGCTAATGGATTATCTAAAAAAGATATTAAAGAACAAAGAGAAGAAATAAATATTTTAAATAAAAAATATTCGGATATTAAAATATTGCAGGGTATAGAAGTTGATATATTAAGAGATGGTAGTTTAGATTATGAAGATGAAATTTTAAATAAATTTGATATTGTAATAGCTTCGATTCATACTGGTTTTAATCAAAATGAAGAAGAAATAACTAACAGAATAATAACTGCTATGAAAAATCCTATAGTAGATATTATTGGTCATCCTCAGGGTCGGCTTTTAGCAAAAAGAAAAGCTTATCAGGTAAATCTGGACAAAGTTATTTCTTTTGCTGGGAAAACAAATACCTGCCTTGAAATTAATGCTTCTCCCGATAGACTGGATTTAGATGCAAAATCAGCTCGAAAAGCTGCCCAAAAAGGTGTAAAAATGGTTATTAATACAGATGCTCATCATCTAAAACAATTATATAATATGAAATTAGGTGTTAGTGTTGCCAGAAGAGGATGGTTAGAAAAAGAGAGTATCTTAAATACAATGAATTATAAAGAAATAAAAAATTATTTAAATCGAACTGAAAAAAATTGAGGTGAATGATATGGATAAACATACTATAGAAGTTCTAGAATATAAAAAAATAATTAATGAACTTAAAGATTATACAGCCACAAGTCTTGGAAAAGAAATAGTAAAAAATATAAATCCAGTTAGTGATATTTCTTATGTAGAAGAAAGTTTAGAAGAAGTTACAGCTTCTAAAAAAATATTAGATGAATATGGTCGCCCTCCCTTTGGTGGAATTCGTGATCTGAGAAAAATCTTAAAGAAAACAAATAAAGATATTGTATTAACAACTGATGAAATAGGAAAAGTACAAACTACTATTAGAGGTTTTAGAAATATAAAAAATTATTTTACTAATATTATTGAAGAAAGTGATCCTGAATTAGTTAAAAATGAATATAAATTAATTACCGAAAAAGGTTTAAACATAAAAATAACTAGAAATTTAGAAGATAAAATATCAAAAACTATAAATGAATTTGGAGAAATTAAAGATAGTGCAAGTTCAAAACTAAAATCCATTAGAAAAAATATGGAAAAAGTTGAAGATGAAATAAGAAGTAATCTGGAAAAAATTATTAAGAGTCAAAAATATAGTGATATGTTACAGGACAATATTGTGACTAGGCGAGAAAATAGATATGTTGTGCCAGTCAAAAAAGAATATAGAGGTTCCTTTTCCGGTATTGTTCATGATCAGTCTTCAAGTGGGATGACAATTTTTATGGAACCTATGTCAGTTGTAAAAAAGAATAATAAATTAAGAGAATTAAAGTCAGAAGAAGAAGCTGAAATTTATTATATTTTACAGGTTCTTACTGAACAAATTAAAAAAAGAGCAGAGTTAATTAAAGAAAATATGCAAATTGCTTCTATTTTAGATGTAGCTTTTGCGAGAGCTCGCTATAGTGAAAAAATTGGAGGAGTAGCTCCTGATTTAAACAAAAATGGTGTTATTGAAATAAAACAGGGAAGACACCCTTTATTAAAAGAAGATCCGGTTCCAATTGATGTAGAAGTTGGAAAAGATTTTAATACGTTAGTAATTACAGGTCCCAATACTGGTGGTAAAACTGTAACTTTAAAAACTATTGGACTATTCACATTGATGGCTTCAGCAGGTATCCATATACCGGCTGAACGAGGAACTGTAATTTCTCTATTTAATAAGATCTATGCGGATATTGGTGATGAACAGAGTATTGAGCAGAATTTAAGTACTTTTTCTTCACATATGAACAAAATAAAAAAATATTTAAGTGAAGCCAGTGATGATTCATTAGTATTACTTGATGAATTGGGGGTAGGAACAGACCCTAGAGAAGGTGCAGCTTTAGGTATAGCTGTCTTAGAAAAACTAAAATCAAATGAAGTAACTACTGTTGCTACTACTCACTATAGTCAGTTAAAAAGTTATGCCTTTTCTACCGAAAATGTAGAAAATGCTTCAGTAGAATTTGATATAGAAACTTTAAGTCCTACTTATAGATTAATTATGGGAATCCCTGGTGGAAGTAATGCTTTTGAAATAGCTTTAAGATTAGGGATGCCTGAAGATTTAATAAATAAAGCAAAAGAGTTAAGTGATGAGGGAGATCTTGAAGTTGAGAATATTATTAGTGATCTTAATTCACACAGAAAAAAATATCGCAAATTGAAAAATGATCTTCAAATAGAAAAAGAAAAAGTGGATAAAATCAAAAATGAATATGAACAAAAATTAAAAGAGGTTAAAACGAAAAAAGAAGAAATAGTGAATGATGCTTATGAAAAAGCAGAAAGTATTATAAAAGAAGCTAAAAAAGAAAGTAAAAGAATAATAAAAGATTTAAAAGATAAACAGTATCAATCCCGGCCAGAAATTGACAGAATGGCAACTAAAGCTAATGAGAAATTAAAAGAAGTGGATGAAAAATATGAAAAAAATCTAAGAAATGATCAAAATAAAGAAATAGATGAAGATTTTGAAGAAGGAGATAGAGTTAGAGTAATGAGTTTGGGTAAAAAAGGGAATATTAAAATGTTAGATAAAGAGCAAAATGAAGCGACAGTTCAGGCAGGGGCCATGAAGATAAAAGTTGGACTTGAAAATTTAACAAAAGTAAAGGAAAATAAAGACAAAAATAAAGACACTGTCAAAAAATATAAAGTTAAAAAATCCGAAAATGTATCTCAAAAATTAGATCTTAGAGGAAAAAGATATGTAGATGCTCAACAAAAAGTGGATAAATACCTTGATGATGCATTTTTAGCTGGTTATAAAAGTATTGAAATTATTCATGGAAAAGGGACTGGAGCTTTAAGAAAAGCAGTTCATGAAAAGTTAGAAAACCACCCCCATGTTGCTTCCTTTAGATTAGGAAAACAAAAAGAGGGTGGTAGTGGTGCAACTATTGTTACTCTAGGAAACTAAGATTATTAATCTCCATTTCCCCATATACCACGTATATAGTCTAAAACATTATTTTCTGATTCATTATGTAAAGGACAAACCTGGGTAGGTTTTTTCTCATAAAGAACCTGCCCTTTACTATTTGTTAAAGGAACTCCAGTTTCCGGATCTATTTTTTGTACTGGTTCTCCCTTATCAACTAGATAAGTTCCTTCAATTTTTTCAAATTCACTATTTTCAGTATTAGTTTTATCTTTAACTAACTCTTCAAATTTTATTTGGGTGGCACCTATTCTAATACCACTTTCTTTAATGTATTTATATTCAGCAATATTTTCATTAGGACAATTATTTGTAGCTAATTTACCACTTTTTGTATCTATTCTAACTGTTTCTACTGGTCCGTGAAGATCATCAGTTTTAGAAGGAATGTTTTCCTTTCTAAAAATTTCTTCCTCTACATTTGGAGTATATTGATTTGCTAGCAAACCTGTTATTGGATCAATATTGCGATGATAAATTTCTTCTGGTTCATTAAAATCTTTTACAGGTTTATTTTTCATCACTTTTTCCATATATTCTCTCCAAAGCATTACTGCTTCTGAACTGGATACAGTTCTTGGTCCATTTCCTTCAGGATAAATGTAGTTTCCATTTGAATCTTTTTGATCATAAACCATTTTTTTAGGAGAATCTTCACCTATCCAGACTGTAGTTACTAATTCAGGAGTGTATCCCACAAACCAGGCATCAGTATAATTATTTGTTGTTCCAGTTTTACCTGCAATAGGTCTTCCGAAATTTGCTCTCCAACCGGTACCATTTTTGACTACAGATTGTAACATGTCTGTCATGATATAACTTGTTTCTTCAGATAAGACTACTTTCTTTTGAGGTTTCTTTTCATATATTATTTGATTATTTTTATTTAATACTTCCTTTATTGCATAGGGTTCTACTTTGATACCACGATTTGCAAGGATCCCATAAGCATTTGAAATTTCTAAAGGTTTTACTCCATTAGTTAATCCTCCTAAAGCTAAAGAAAGATGAGTTTCTAAATTGTCAGAAGGAGTAAAAGTAGAAATGCCCATATTTTCTGCAGTTTTAATTGTTTCATTTACTCCAACTTCTCTTAATAATTTTACTGAAGCAACATTTATAGAGTGAGTTAAAGCTGTTCTCAAATTGACATAGCCTCTATATTGATCCTGAAAGTTTTTAGGCCATATTTTTTTATCTTCCCCTTTTTCTTCTGCAGCTATCATTGGCATGTCATTGATAAGAGAAGAAGTGGAATAATTATTTTTAATAGCAGTTGTATATACAAATGGTTTAAAAGCTGATCCAGGTTGTCTTATTGCTTGAGTAGCTCTATTGAACTGATCATTTTTTCCTCTTCCGCCTATCATAGCTTCAATTGCTCCAGTTTTAGGATTTAATGACAAAATAGAAAGCTGAGGTTGGAGTTGTTCATTATTATTTCTTTTTACTGTTGGAATATAGTTACCCAGGGCATTTTTTACACTATCTTCAGCTTTTTTTTGCATATTAGTGTTTAAAGTAGTATAAACTTTAAGACCGCCACTATATACCATTTGAGCTCCAAATTTATCTATTAATTCATCTCTAACATATCGAATGAAGTAAGGAGCAAAGTCTTCCTGTTTAGGATCTTCAGGTTTTAAATTAAGATCAGCTGTTTTAGCCTGTTTAAGCTCATTATTATTAATATAACCTAATTCATTCATTCTATTTAATACTATATTTCTTCTTTCTTTTGCAGCTTCTGGATTTCTTAAAGGTGAATAATAATTAGGAGCTTTTGGTAATCCTGCTAATAAAGCAGATTGACTTAAAGTAAGTTCTGAAATATCTTTTCCAAAATATTGATGTGCTGCTATTTGAACACCATAAGCACTATGGCCCATAAAAATTTCATTTAAATACATTTCAAGAATTTCGGGTTTTGTGTAAAGTCTTTCAAATTGTAAAGCTAAATATATTTCTTGAATTTTTCTGTAATAAGTTCTTTCCTGTTGGGTAAATAAAGCATTTTCAGCTAACTGCATAGTAATTGTACTGAATCCCTGTACAATTTGTCCGGCTTTAATATTTGTAATTAAAGCTCTTGGGATTCCCCAAAAATCAATACCATGATGTTGATAAAAACTACTATCTTCAATTGAGACAATAGCATTTTTTAAATCATTAGGAATTTTTTCGATAGGAACATATACTCTGTTCTCTTTGTATAATCTTGTTAAAAGCTCACCATTTGCACTATATATTTGAGTAGATTCAGTTGAACCTTTATAATCTGTGATTTCTGGTGTGCTTTGAATGATCCAGCTTAAAGCACCAATAGTAATTCCAGAAATTAGGGCTAATAATAATATTATAAATGCTAATATATATTGCTTTTTTGTAAAATTCATTTAAAAATCACCTTCCGTCAAATATTATATCATAAATTATAATGTTATTATACCCCCTTGTATGGATAAAATCAATCTGTTATAATTAATTACAACTTTAGAAATAACTATAGGAGGTGAAAAGCCTGAGATTTTCAGGTGAATATAAATGAATATTAATGAACAGATGAAAATATTAACTCGTGGAGTTAGTGATTTGATTTCAGAAGAAGAATTGAAGGAAAAATTAAAAAAAGCAGAAGAAAATAATGAACCACTTAAAGTAAAATTAGGTTTAGATCCTACAGCTCCAGATATCCACTTAGGACATACGGTAGTACTTCGTAAACTAAAACAATTTCAAGATTTAGGTCATGAAGTTTATCTTATTATTGGTGATTTTACAGGAAAAATTGGTGATCCAACAGGTAAATCAAAAACTAGAAAACAACTTACTGATGCAGAGATTAAAGAAAATGCCCAAACATATCAGGAGCAATTTTCCAAAATACTTGATGAGGAAAAAACCAATCTTGTTTTTAACGGAGAATGGTTAAGCAAATTAGATTTGGAAGATATTATTGATTTATCATCAAAATATACAGTTGCTCGTATGTTAGAAAGAGAAGATTTTTCCAATCGTTATGATAATAACCAGCCAATTAGTATTCACGAATTTTTCTATCCATTAATGCAGGGATATGATTCAGTAGCAATTGAAGCAGATATTGAATTAGGTGGTACTGACCAGAGATTTAATTTATTAGTTGGTCGCAAATTACAAAAAGAATATGGCCAAAAACCACAGGTAATAATGATGATGCCTTTATTAGAAGGACTTGATGGAGTAAATAAAATGAGTAAGAGTCTGGATAATTACATAGGTATTTATGACAGCCCAACTGAAATGTATGGTAAAGTAATGTCAGTTCCAGATGATCTAATAGTTCGATATTTTAAATTGCTTACAGAAATATCATTATCTGAAATAGAGGAAATTAAAGAAAAACTTAATAATGATGAAGTTAACCCTATGAAATTAAAGAAAAGATTGGCCAAAGAAATTGTAAGTGAATATCATAGTACTGAAGACGCTAAAACTGCAGCTCAGGAATTTGAAAAAGTATTTTCTGAGGGTGAGTTACCTGATGATATACCAGTAGTAGAAATTGAAAAAGATAAATTAGAGGATGGTAAATACTGGATTGTTAAGTTAGTAGCAGCAACAGGCCATGTTGATAGTAATAGTCAGGCCCGAAGAATGATAAAACAGGGTGCAGTTTATATAGATGGAGATAGATATGATAAGATAAATCTTGATTTAGAAATTAAAGATGATATGATTGTAAAAATTGGTAAAAGAAGATATGCGAAAATTAAGTTGGTGGAATAAACACTTCTTAATATGAGAGGGGATAATATGCAAGAAATGACAGGAAATGAATTAAGAAAAGCATTTTTAAATTTTTTCAAGAAAAAGAAGCATAAAATAATGGATAGTGCTCCTTTAGTACCTCAAAATGATCCAAGTTTGCTTTTTATAAATGCAGGTATGGCTCCATTAAAGCCATTTTTTTCAGGAGAAAAAACACCTCCTAAAAATAGAGTTGCCACCTGTCAAAAATGTATAAGAACAAATGATATAGAGAATGTTGGTAAAACTAAAAGACATCAAACATTTTTTGAAATGTTAGGTAATTTTTCTTTTGGTGACTATTTTAAAGAAGAAGCTATCAGATGGAGCTGGGAATTTGTCACAGAAGTATTAGAACTGGATGAGGATCGTTTGTTGATTACTATTTATGAAGAAGATGATGAAGCTTTTGATATATGGAATAATGAAATAGGAATTCCTAAAGAAAAAATAATAAGAATGGGAAAAAAAGAAAATTTTTGGCAAATAGGAACCGGTCCCTGTGGGCCTTGTTCAGAAATACATTATGATCGCGGAGAAGAATATGGTAGTGGTACTGGAAAAATTGAAGAAGAGGAACAAAGGTTTTTAGAGATTTGGAATTTAGTTTTTACCCAATATAATTATACTGAAAAGGGAGAATATAAAAATCTTCCTGAAAAAAATATAGATACAGGAATGGGTTTAGAAAGAGTTGCTTCTGTATTACAGGGAGTTGATTCTAACTTTGAAACTGATTTATTATATCCAATTATTGAATGGTTAGAAAATGATACTGATATTTCTTATAAAAAATCAGATGAAATCAAGACATCATATAGAGTTATAGCAGATCATATAAGGTCTGTTACAATGGCTATAGCAGATGGAGCTATTCCTTCCAATGAAGGAAGAGGGTATGTGCTAAGACGCTTAATAAGAAGAGCAGTGCGTTTTGGTGGTAAATTAAATTATGATAAGCCGTTTTTATATAAGATTGTACCTGTAGTGAATGAAATAATGGGTGGTTTTTATGGAAATTTGGAAGAAAAAGTAGGGCATATTCAGAAAATAATTAAAGCTGAAGAAGAAAGGTTCCTTAAAACTCTTGATCAGGGTTTAGATATTTTAAATGAAATGATAGCTGAAATGAAAGAAAATGGCCAAAAAGTACTTTCAGGTAAAAATGCATTTAAACTCTATGATACTTATGGATTTCCTTTAGATTTAACTCAGGATGAACTTAGTGAATATGATTTTGAAGTTGATGAAAAAGGTTTTAAAAAAGAAATGAAAAAGCAAAAAGAAAGAGCAAGGGAAGCAAGGAAAGATACTGTTTTTGCTGAAGAAAAATTAAAGGTTTATAATGAAATAAAAGAAGAAAATGAAAAAAATGAATTTACTGGTTATAGAAATTTAAAAAATGAAGCAAAAATAATTGGTATAGTAAAAGAAGGGGAAAGAGTAAATAGTTTAGAAAAAAATGAAGAGGGAGAAATTATTTTAGATAGAACTCCTTTTTATACCGAAAGTGGAGGTCAGGTTGGAGATAATGGTGTAATAATCAGTTCTGATAATAAGGCAGAAGTTTATGATGCTCAGGAAAAAGCTGAATTATTTTCTCACTATGTAAAAGTTGAAAAAGGTATTTTAAAAGAAGGTCAAAAGGTATTTGCTGAAGTATATAGTGATAAAAGAAAAGCAACTGCCAGAAATCACTCTGCTACTCATTTATTACATCGTGCTCTAAAAGAAGTTTTAGGCGAACATGTAAATCAATCTGGTTCACTGGTTACAGAAGATAAATTGAGATTTGATTTTAATCATTTTTCCGCGCTTTCAAAAGAAGAAATAAATTTAATTGAAAAAAAGGTAAATAAAAAAATAATGGAAAATCTTGCAGTAAAAACACTTGAAACTACAATTGATAAAGCTAAAGATATGGGAGCAGTCGCTTTATTTAATGAAAAATATGGTAAACAGGTTCGAGTAGTAAAAATGGGAGAATATACTGTTGAATTATGTGGTGGAACCCATGTGAATTTCACAGGAGAAATAGGGTTATTTAAAATTGTTACAGAAAGTGGTATAGCAGCTGGAATTAGAAGAATAGAAGCTGTTACAGGTATGAATACTTATAATTATATTTTAAAAAGAGATGAAATTCTTCAAAATTCTGCAGATAGACTTAAAAGTAATCCAGAAGAAGTGCCAGAAAAAATTGATAACCTATTTTCTGAACAAAAAAGATTACAAAGAGAAATAAAATCACTAAAAGATAAATTAGCCGATTTTAAATCCGAGGATTTAACAGATAAACTAGAATATCTAAAAGATGACTTACCAGTAATAATTGAAGAGCTAGAAGATCTGGATACTGATGGGTTACGTAATTTAGCAGATGAATTACAAAATGAACTTAATTCATTA
>DATFIM010000005.1 GCA_035270125.1 Halanaerobiales bacterium
CTTAAAATCTTGACATATTTCAATATTTTTGGTATTATTTAAACAGATGTCAGACAGGTATGATGACTTGTATTAAAATTAAATAATAAAAGTTTAGTTTTTTTAAAATAATATTTAAATAATTCATAAAATTATGTAAAGGTGGTTTATATGCCTACAATTAATGAGGATAAAAGGCCATTATATTTAAGAATTAAAGAATATTTAGAAAAAAAAATAGAAAATGGAAAATATAAAGCAGGAGATAAATTACCTTCTGAAAATAAGCTTTCTAAAAGTCTAGATGTTAGTAGAGCTTCACTTAGAGAAGCCTTGAGAGTTCTTGAAGAAGAAGGTAAAATTATTAAACAACAGGGGATTGGAACTTTTGTAAATAAACCAACCCCTAAATTTAAAAAAGGTATTGAAAAATTAAATAGTGTTACTGAAACTATAGAAAATGAAGGATTTCAGGCAGGAACTAAGAAATTAAATATTAAGGAAATAAAAATTTCTGAATCTTTAAAAGAGAAAATCTATGAAGTTAGTAATGAAAAAGTTGATAAAGTATTAAGAATTGAAAGAGTAAGAACAGCAAATAATACGCCAGTAGTTTATTGTATTGATCACCTGGTTTTAAAATATCTAGATAATAATTACAAAAAAGAATATTTTGAAAGTTCTTTATTTGATATCTTAAATAATAAATTTGAAATTAATGTAAAAAGAGCTGTTACTAATATTGTTGCTGTTAAAGCCGATAAATATGTATCATCTTTTTTGAATATTAAAAAGAATTCACCCTTGCTTTTATTAGAACAATTTCATTATGATGAAAAAAATAGAATGATATTATTTTCTCAGAATTATTTTAGAAATGATCAATTTCAGTTTAAGGTTATGAGAAATAGATAATTATTACTTTATTTAGGATACTTGTTTGATGTTGCAACTATAATCTAAAAATGATATATTATAGTTGTAATTTATAAATTTTGGTACCATTTAAAAAAATATACAAGGGGGTTTTTATTTTGATTAAAAAAGTTTTAAGTATTTCTGTTGTTTTAGTTTTTGCTTTAATGATGGTGTTTTCTGCAGGTTCTCAGGTAGAAGCTCAGGACACTAAAGTTGGTATTGTTCTTTCTACTGGTGGTCTTGGTGATCTTTCTTTTAATGATGCTGCTTATGAAGGATTACAAAGAGCTGAAGATGAATTAGGTATTGAATTTGATTATGTAGAACCAGCAAATCCATCTGAAGATGAAACTGCTTTACGTCATTTTGCAGGTGGAGGATTTGATTTAGTAATTGGTGTTGGATTTCAAATGGCAGACACTTTAGAATTAGTTGCTAAAGATTATCCAAATGTAAAATTTGCTCACATTGATCAGGATTTTGGAAAAGATATACCTGATAATGTAGTATCCCTTAACTTTACTGAATGGGAAGGTTCTTTCCTAGCTGGTGCTTTAGCTGGTTTAGTAACTGAAACTGATGTTGTTGGTTATGTAGGTGGAGTTAACTCATCTCTAATTCACCGTTTTGAAGGTGGATTTTATCAGGGAGTAAAGCATGTGAATCCTGATGCAAAAGTTCAATCTCAATATGCTGATTCTTTTGGAGATCCGGCTAAAGGACGTGAAATTGCACTTGGTATGATTGATGATGGTGCCGATGTAATTTATCATGCTGCTGGTGGAACTGGTACTGGTGTATTCCAGGCAGCCCAAGAAGAAGATGTTTATGCAATAGGTGTAGATTCAAACCAAAACTTCATTCAACCAGGGCATGTAATTGCCAGTATGTTAAAAAGAGTAGATAACGCAGTATTTAATACAGTTGAAGATGTTGTTGAAGGAGACTATGAAGGTGGCCGTAATCTATACTTCAGTTTAGCAGGTGGTGGAGTTGGTCTTACAAATCTTACATCTATTACACCTGAAGAGAGACAGGCTTATGAAGATGGTATGATTAGTGAAGAAGAACTAAATACAATTGAAGAAATGAAGCAAGAAATAACAGCGCCTTATGCTGATCGTATCAATGATATTAAACAAAAGATCATGAAAGGCGAAATAAAAGTAGAAAATTGGGGAGAAACTGGCAGACCTGAAGACCTTGAGTAATTATTTAAAATCATATTTTAACTTAAGGGGCTCTGCAATTATGCAGGGCCTCACTTAAATTTTTAGTATTTTCAGGGAGGAATAATAATGTCCAGGGAAGAAAATTATATTTTGGAAATGAATAATATTACTAAATTATTTCCAGGTGTAAAAGCAAATGATAATGTTAATTTTTCAGTCAAAAAAGGTGAAATCCATGCCCTAGTAGGTGAGAATGGTGCTGGTAAAACTACTTTGATGAAAGTTTTATATGGTTTATATGACCAGGATAATGGTGAAATTTTTTATAATGGAGAAAAAGTTAATTTAAAAGGTCCTCAAGATGCTATAGATCTAGGAATAGGTATGGTTCATCAACATTTTATGTTGGTTGATCCATTAACTGTTACTGAAAATATAGTACTTGGAAATGAGCCACGAAGTGGTATAATTCTTAATCAAAAGAAGGCTAAAGATAAGGTGAAAGAAATATCTGAAAAATATGGTCTTTATGTTGATCCAGAGGCAGAAATAAGAGATATTTCTGTAGGTATGCAGCAAAGAGCTGAAATTATTAAAACTCTTTACCGGGGAGCTGAATTGTTGATTTTTGATGAACCAACTGCTGTATTAACTCCTCAGGAAATTGATGAACTTTTTGAAATTTTTAAATCATTAAAAGAGCAGGGAAAAACTATTGTATTTATAACTCATAAACTTCAAGAGGTAAAAGCAATTTCTGATAGAATAACAGTTTTACGTAATGGTAAAAGTGTTGATACAGTTGATACTGAAGATGTTACTGAAGAAGATGTTGCAGAATTAATGGTAGGAAGACAGGTTCTATTAGAAGTTGAAAAAACCGAGGCAAATCCAGGTAAAAAAATATTTGAAGTTAATAATCTTAAGGTCAGTGATAATCGTGATATTCCAGCTGTAAGAGGTGTTTCATTAACAGTAAGAAAAGGAGAAATTCTTGGTATTGCAGGAGTAGAAGGAAACGGTCAAACTGAATTAGTTGAAGCTTTAACTGGTATTAGAAAAATTGAAAGTGGAAAAGTTAAAGTAAGAGATAAAGATATTACTAAATTTGATGCTCGTGAAATAAAAAGAGAAAGTGTTGCTCATATTCCCGAAGATAGACAAAAACGTGGTTTGATTATGGATTTTAATCTTCAGGAAAATGTTATTTTGGGTTATCATGATTTAGAACCATTCTCTCGAAATGGAATTATGAAATATAATAATATAGCTGATTATACTCAAAAGTTAATTGATGAATTTGATATTCGTGGTGGAGGAATGGAAGCAAAAGCTAAAAATCTTTCTGGTGGTAACCAACAAAAATTAATTGTTGCCCGTGAATTTTCACAGGATCCAGAGTTTTTAATTGCTTCACAACCTACTCGAGGAGTAGATGTTGGTTCAATTGAATTTATTCATAAGCAAATAATAGAAAGAAGAGATAATGGTGCTGGAGTATTGTTATTGTCTGCAGATCTTAGTGAAGTATTATCATTAAGTGATAGAATAGCTGTTATTTTTGAAGGAGAAATAGTAGATGTATTAGATGCATCAGAAACTGATGAAAGAGAATTAGGGAAATTAATGACTGGTTCAACTATTGATGCTGGAGGTGAAGATAGTGGAAAATAGATGGGATCATATTAAATCGATGATGACCAATTTTGGTATTTCATTATTATCTATTGTAGTTGCATTAATATTTGGTATATTTTTTATATTATTAACAGACCAATCACCTGTTACTGCTTATCAGGCTCTATATCATGGAGCATTTGGTAGTTTTAGTAATATTTTAAATACCCTCTGGCGTTCTACACCATTAATTTTAACCGGACTTGCTTTTGCCTTACCTTTTAGAGCAGGTTTGATTAATATTGGTGCTGAAGGACAACTTCTAATGGGAGGTTTTGCTGCTGGTGTTGCTGGTTATGTTTTTACTTCTTTACCAGGTTTTATTCATTTACCTCTTGCAATTTTAATAGGTATGTTAGCCGGAGCTTTATGGGGAGGATTACCTGGGTTATTAAAAGCTAAATTTGGCTCAAATGAGGTTATTACTACTATTATGTTAAATCATATAGCAATTGCTCTGACAATTAATTATGGAATTAATAAATTAAGAACTTCTAGTAGAATGGCTACTCCAGAAATTGAACCTTCTGCTGCGTTATTAAGATTTAAGGAAATCCCAAAACATCCTATTTGGGGTAAGTTACCTTTTGCTGATATTTTTACCAATCCAGGTATCAGGTTACATATGAACTTTGTACTTGCCATAATTGCTGCTATTATTCTCTGGTATATATTATTTAAAACAACTCTTGGTTATGAAATGAGAGCTGTAGGATTTAATAGTGATGGTGCTGAATATGGTGGTATTAAGCCTGGAAAAAGTATGTTTATCACAATGTTTCTTGGTGGAGCTGTAGCAGGTTTAGCTGGTGCAGGAGAGGCCTTAGGAACTCATCTTAGCTTTATGTCCGGTATGGATGCTGGCTATGGTTTTACAGGTATAGCAGTTGCTTTGATTGGTCAAACTCATCCAATTGGAGTAATTTTTGGTGGACTTTTATTTGGAGCTTTAAATCAGGGTGGTTTAGAAATGCAATTTGCAGGTGTGCCTTCAGAGATAGTTAATATTATTCAGGCACTTGTTATTTTCTTTGTAGCCAGTTTGCAGATTTTAAAAATGTATCTACGTAAACGTAAAGAAAAAGAGGGGGTTGAATAATGGATACTATAAAAGAAATGCTATCACTTTCTTTAATACTAGCAAGTTTTCGCTTTGCAACCCCATTAATTTTAGCAGCTCTTGGTGGTATATTTTCAGAACGATCAGGAGTTATTAATATAGCTTTAGAAGGTATGATGCTTTTTGGGGCATTTGCAGCTGCTTATGGAAGTTCTATAAATGGTAATCCATGGACAGGTGTTTTATTTGCAATAATTGCAGGATTGATGTTTGGAGCTATACATGCACTTGTTTGTGTTGTTTTTAAAGCTGATCAAATTGTAGTAGGAACTGGTATTAATATATTTGCAACAGGACTTACTATATTTCTTTTACAGGTTTTATTTAATGTAAAAGGTACATCTCCAATGGTTGCTCGGTTACCTTTTATGAGAATTTTTGATGTAAGATTTAGTGTATTAACTTATGTAGCCCTTATTTTAGTTCCAATAGTTTGGTATTTTTTCTTTAAAACAAGTTGGGGTTTAAGAATAAGATCTATTGGAGAGCATCCAGCAGCAGCTGATACATTAGGTGTGAAAGTTAATCGCTGGCGTTTTATTTCTGTGCTCATGAGTGGTGTTTTAGCCGGTCTAGCAGGTGCTCATTTGTCTATCGGTGATGGAAGTGCATTTGTTCGTGAAATGTCGGCAGGACGAGGTTTTATAGCATTAGCTGCAATGATATTTGGCAAATGGCATCCAGTAGGTGCTTTTGGAGCTGCTATGTTATTTGGATATGCAGAAGCAGTTGCTGTACGAGTAGATTTTCCATTTATTCCATCAGAATTAATTAGTGCAATACCATATATTTTAACTATTGTTATTTTAGCTGGATTTTTTGGTAAATCAACTCCACCTGCAGCAGATGGAGAACCTTATACTAAAGGTGAAAATTAATATTATTCTATTATATAATATAAAATTATTTGAAGACAGCTTTAATTGATTAGTTCCCCTTATGATAGACAGATTTAATAAAAATAATCTGTTTATTAGAAAGGGGATTTTTTTATATTTATAAAAGATAAATTAGATTTTTGTTTATTTAGATAAAGGATATTTACTCTTATTTATTGAATATATTAAAAGAGAAGTAATTTAAATAAGGAGGTATCTGATTTTTGAATATAGGAAATGAATTACAAAAAGCTAGAAAAGAAAATGGATTATCAATTGAAGAACTTCAAAAGAAAACAAAAATAAGAAAAAAGTATTTAATTGCATTAGAAAATAATGATTTTTCTGAAATTAAAGGGGATGTGTATGTAAAATCATTTATTAAAGGTTATGCTAGAGCAATTGGTATTAATCCAGATCCATTTATTTACGAATATGAACAGTATATAAGCAACAAAAAACCTGATGAAGAAAATAAAGATGCAGAATTAAATAATATGGATTTAAATAAAAATAATTATTTTAAAAAAATTGCAATAATTATATTAATTATCATTTTTATGGGTACGATAGGATTTTTTATTTATAATAATTATATTGCAAATTCAGATACTACAATAGAAAATTCTAATGTAAAATTAGAAAATAGCTTAGATGATAATATTAATTTAAATGAAAATGAAATTGATAGTATTACTAGTATTGAAAAAAACAAATTTAATATCAGTGGAAATAGTTATGAATCTAAAAATAATTTTGATTTAGAGGAAAATGATATTATTTTTGATATTCCAGATAATTTTAATAAAAATAATGATGTGAGTAAAAAATCTACAAGAAATGAAAAAGATGATAACATTCCAGATAAAACTGAGGAAAAAGAAAATATAAATATTAAAATAGTTGCAAGACAAAAAAGCTGGTTAAGGGTTACTTTAAATAAAAAAAATAACAATGATATTTTATATGAAGGTTTTATGAATAATAATCAAGAAGAAGATTTTATTTTTAATAATGATAATAGTATAACACTAAGAATTGGCAATGGTGCAGGAATTTATATTTTATATAATGAAGAAAAATATGGACCCTGGGGAGAAAGAGGAGAAATAATAGAAAAAAATATTTTTTATAAAAATAAATTACAAATAAAATAAAAAGTTTTACATAAAGTAAAAAAACCAGAATTAACTGGTTTAAAAATGGTGGAGGGGAGAGGATTTGAACCTCTGTAGGCATCGCCGGCAGATTTACAGTCTGCTCCCTTTAGCCACTCGGGCACCCCTCCAAATATGGTACCCTCAAGGGGATTCGAACCCCTGTCGCCAGGATGAAAACCTGGTATCCTGGACCACTAGACGATGAGGGCAAAATTTTAAAAAATGGTCGGGCTGCTCGGATTTGAACCGAGGACCCCCTGCTCCCAAAGCAGGTGCGCTACCAAACTGCGCCACAGCCCGTTATCACGACGCAAGTATTAGTATATATAAAAACCCGGCTTAGGTCAATGTTAATTATAACATAATAAGCATAATGAGAATAAATTAGCTGATTTATACTCAATAATACTCTATCTTATACAAACAAGTAAAATGTGATATTTAAAATTGAATTTTAATACTGTATAATAAATAGACAAAGAAAAAAATGATTATATGAAAGGAGTGTTAAGATATGAAAATACTTTTAACAAATGATGATGGTATATATGCTGATGGTATTCAGACTTTAGCTAAAGCTTTAGCTAAGGGGGACCATGAAATAGTGATGGTTGCACCAGATAGAGAAAGAAGTGCTTCTGCTCATTCAATTACTATTAATGATCCTTTAAGAGCCAAAGAAGTAGAATTTAAAAAGATACCTAATATAAAAAGTTATAAAATTGATGGTACACCTGCTGATTGTGTTAAATTAGGTATTGAAAAATTTATTAATTTTGAACCAGATTTAATTATTTCAGGAATAAATGCTGGCGGTAATTTAGGATATGATGTTTTGTATTCTGGAACTGTTTCAGCTGCAATTGAAGCCTGGATGATGGGTTATAATTCTATAGCAGTTTCATTAGTAATGGATGAATTACGCAATTTTGAAATGGCTGCAAATTTTGTAGCAGATTTTCTTAATAAATTAAAATTAAATTTATTACCAGAAAGAATGTTATTGAACATAAATGTTCCAGATATAATTGAAGAAAATCTTGATGGTACTTATATTGCTGATCTTGGTAGTAGTAACTATGTTGATACTTTTGAAAAAAGAGTTGATCCTATGGGGGAAGATTATTATTGGTTATCAGGAAGGACTACAGAAGAGTTTTCTTACAATACTGATATTTGGGCTGTTAATCATAACAAAGTCGCCCTTACTCCTCTTAAAATTGATTTAACTAATGTTTCTCAAAAAGAGGTAATCCAAAAAATACTGAAAAGTTAATTATGAGGTGATCTTAATTAAAGATAAAGGAAAAGTAATGTATATAAAAAAACTAGATAAAAAAGCACTAAATAACTGGGTGTCTCCTGAGTTAAAGGCTCTGAGTTTTATAGAATTGAAAAATCCGACTGAAATATTAAATTTTATAAATAATTGCACTAATTATTGTGAAATTAACTATAATAAAGAAAAAATTGAAGATATTATCTACAGTAATAGATATTTAGCTTACATTTATTATAAAAATGACAATCCACTTGGCTTTTTAATTTCAGATATAAGTGTAAAAGATAATAAAAAAATATTAAAAATAGAAAACGTTGGTATTTTAAATAAATATATAGAAAAATCACATGAATTAGATTTTATAAAAAGTATTATATTTAAAGCCTGGGAAAAGAAAGGTATTGATAAAATTATAATAACTTTTAAATCTACTGAAAACAAGATGAAAGAAATTATGAAAGATTTAGAGTTCAGAAAAGAATATTGAAAGAGAGGAAATTATGTTTATTAAATTATTAATTGTTTTTGCAACTGTACCTTTGATTGAGTTAGCATTATTAATAAAAATAGGAGAGTTCATCGGTATTATTCCAACTATTATTATTGTTGGTTCTACAGGTATTATTGGTATAACTCTTGCTCGAAGTCAGGGCTATCAAGTTATTAAAAAAATAAAAAATAAAATTGAGTTAGGTAAATTACCAGCTGATGATTTAATTGGTGGTGTTTTGATATTAATTGGAGGAACAATGCTACTTACCCCGGGAATATTAACTGATATAACTGGATTTAGTTTAATTTTTCCAATAACCAGAAGTGTTTTTGTAAAAATTGCAAAAAACAAAATAAAAAAATATATTGAAAATAATCGCAGGGGGATTGAAATATGAAGGATTTGAGTTTAATACAGGGTGTAGAGTATTCTCATCAAATACTTAAAAAGTATATTGAAAAAAAAGATGTAGTTATTGATGCAACAGTGGGTAATGGAAATGATACTTTGTTTTTAGCAAAATTAGTTGGGAAAAATGGAAAAATATATGGTTTTGATATTCAAAGAAAAGCTATTAGAAATACCAGGAATAAACTAGTTGAAAATAATTATAGTAAAAGAGTTAAATTAATTGAAGATGGTCATGAGAATATGAAAGATCATATTGAAAATGAAGATATTTCAGCTATATTATTTAATTTAGGATATTTACCAGGAAGTGATAAAAAAATAATTACACGTCCTAATACGACTCTAAAAGCTATAAAAAATGGTTTAGAAATTCTTATAGATGGAGGTATTATTGTTATTGTTATTTATCCAGGTCATGAAGGCGGAAAAATCGAAAAAGAAAAAATTATTGAATATGCCTCTGACTTAGATAGGAAAAAATATAATGTTCTTCATTATTATTATTTAAACCAGGAAAATAAACCTCCAGAAGTATTAGTTATTAGAAAACGTTTAAATATCTAAAAATTTTATTATAAAGATTTAATAATTTGGGAGGAATACTGTGAGTAAAGCAAATAATAAAAACATCCGAAAAAAAATATATCATAAGGCTTCACAATATCTTCTTAATTATGGATTAAAGGGTTGGAATATGGATCAACTCGCAGCAGAAACAGGAATGGCAAAAAATACATTATATAAAATAATTGGTTATAAAGAAGATATGATCAAAGAAATATATTTAAATAAAATAAAATCGATCGAGCGACAAGTAAAAGTAACAGTAAATAAAGATGAAAATTATTTTGAAAAATTTTTAGAATTAGATAAAATGTTTCTGGATTTAATTCGATATACTGAAAGTAGACAGGCAAGAGAAGTTTTTTTAGAATATCCGCAAGTAGAAAACGAAATAAGAAAAATAAAAGAAAAAATTAATAATCATATAATAAATTTTATAAAATTAGGTATTGAAAAAAACAAATTAAAAAATAATAATGAAGCAGATTTTTATTTTGATTTAATACTATCTTTGGCCTTTTATTATGTAAAAGAAAAAGAGATTAAAAATAATAAGGAATTATTTAGAAAGTCGTTAAATACTCTTATAAAAGGAATAGCAAAAGAATAATTTTATAAATAGATTATTTAGAATACCAGAATAAATATAAGAAAATAAGAGTATTAACGTTTTAATCTATTTTAAACTACTCTAATTTATATTTTTAAACTTGACCCATAAGCTTCTCTTAGTTATAATTGTTTTTGCGTTGTGAAAAAAGAAGGATATCAATTGATGTAGTGCTGACGTAGCTCAATTGGCAGAGCAGCTGACTTGTAATCAGCAGGTTACCGGTTCAAGTCCGGTCGTCAGCTCCACAATAATGATCAAATTTATTATTACTAATTAAAATAGGTATGCTGACGTAGCTCAATTGGCAGAGCAGCTGACTTGTAATCAGCAGGTTACCGGTTCAAGTCCGGTCGTCAGCTCCATTTTTTATTTATATACCTTTATTTGCTTCTAATTATTTTTGATGCTATAATGAAGCTAAGGAAGTGGTTTTAATGAGTGGTAATAAATATAGACATAATAAAATAAAAGAAGAACATACTATTATTGAAGATATAAAACCTCTATTGGAAGAAGTAGCCAAAATTGCTCAGGTAAAAAGTATTATACCCGGTCGAATAAATCAAAGAAGTGGAAGTGGCGTTCCAGCTTATTTACAGGTTAAATATAATACTTCAAGTGGTATAAAATTATTAGGAAAAAATAGTTCATCAATTCAAGAAGTTTTTGTTGTAACAGATTATCCTGATAAGTTAAGCAAATATTTAAATAATCAGGATTATATAAAGTAGATAATGTAGCAAACGGGCTGTGGCGCAGCTTGGTAGCGCACTATGCTGGGGGCGTAGGGGTCGCCGGTTCAAATCCGGCCAGCCCGACCATTTTGTAACTGAGGTGAATACCTCAGTATTTTTATTTTAATTGTAATGGAGGTTAATTATGTACAAAGTTTTTTTAAAAACTCTTGGATGTCCTAAAAATGAAGTCGATAGTGAATATATGAGTGGATCTCTAAAAATACAGGATAAATTTCAAATTGTAGATCAGGCTAAAGAATCTGATGTAATTGTTGTTAATACATGTGGTTTTATAAATGATGCAAAGGAAGAATCTATTGAAACTATATTTGATGCTCTTTATTATAAAGAAAATGGATATTGTAATGCAGTTATTGTGACAGGCTGTTTAACTCAAAGATACTTTGAGGAAATAAGAAATGAAATTCCAGAAATTGATGCAATATTGGGTACAGGCAATTTTGATAAATTAGATACAGTTATAGAAAAAGTGATGAATGGAAATAATATTTATGAAGTTCCTGATGATCCAAGTTTTGATTATAAATCTACTTTACCACGTAATTATACAAATAATTACACTTCTTATTTGAAAATTGCTGAGGGTTGTAATAATAATTGTACTTATTGTACAATTCCAAAGATAAGAGGAAGATTAAACAGCAGGCCTATTGAGGATTTAGTTAAAGAAGCTAAACAAATGATTAACAATGGTATTAAGGAAATTATTATAATAGCCCAGGATATTACTCAATATGGAGTAGATATTTATGATGAATCAAAGCTTGTTTCTTTGTTAGAAAAATTAACTAATTTAAAAGGATTAAAATGGATTAGACTTTTATATGCATATCCTGAACGTATAGACGATGATTTAATAAATATTATTAAAAAAGAAGATAAAATATGTAATTATTTAGATATTCCAATTCAACATTCAGTAAAAAATGTAAGAAAAAAGATGGGAAGAAAAGGGGATAGTGAAGATTTATTGAATTTAATAAAAAAATTAAGAAATGAAATACCTGATATTGTATTAAGGACTTCACTGATAGTTGGTTTTCCCCAGGAAACAAAAAATGATTTTGAAAAATTAGTTGATTTTGTAAAAAAAATAAGATTTTCAAGATTGGGAGTCTTTCAATATTCAAAAGAAGAAGGTACACCAGCATATCATATGAAGAATCAGGTTGATGAAGAGATCAAAGAATATCGTTATAATGAAATAATGAAAATTCAGCAAAAAATTTCTTTAGAAAATAACAAAAAACTTATTGGTGAAGAACTAGAAGTTCTGGTAACTGAACATAATGAAAGATATTATAAAGCTCGTTCTCAATATGATGCACCAGAAATTGATAACCAAATATTTTTAGAAGGAGATTCATTAAATATTGGGGATTTTGTTAAGTGCAAAGTAACAGATGCAAATGATTATGATCTTTTTGCAACTACAATAAAGGAGAGTTGAACATGAATTTACCTAATAAGTTAACATTACTTAGAATATTATTAGTTCCTATATTTATGGGATTTCTAATTTTAAGTAATGATAATAGCCAATTTTTTCAATTTTTTGCTTTATTAGTATTTATTTTAGCTGCATCAACTGATGGATTAGATGGGTATCTGGCTAGAAAAAATAATTTAGTGACTACTTTTGGTAAAATTGTTGATCCATTAGCTGATAAATTACTAATAACAGCAGCATTAATTTCATTTGTATCATTAGGAGAAATTTCTGCCTGGGCTGCTGTCATAATTATTGGGAGAGAATTGGCTGTTACAGGTTTGAGAGTGGTTGCTGCTAGTGAAGGTATAGTAATATCTGCAAGTATATGGGGAAAATTAAAAACTATACTTCAAATATCTGCAATAATTGCTTTATTATTAGAACCTAATATAATAGACTTTCCTTTTTATTTAGAGAAAATTTTATTATGGGCAGCTGTTTTAATGACAATTTATTCAGGATATATTTATTTTAAAAGATCTGATATAGATTTTTTTGAATTAGAGAAGAGTTGATTTTTATGAATAATTATTTACATTTTATTAACAAATTATTAGCTACAGGTTTATTTATTGGTAAAATACCAGGTGCTCCAGGTACTTATGGTTCAATATTAGCAGTATTTATTATATTATTTTTTCCACTGGTTACTAATGTGTTTTTTATTATTCCTTTTATAATAATAGCAACTGGTATTTCCTATTATGAAGAATTAATAACTGGAGTTAAAGATGCCCCAGAGATAGTTATTGATGAAATTGCCGGTATTCTTGTGACTTTTGTTTTTATTGATTTAAATTTTAAAATAATTTTTGTAGGTTTTATTTTATTTAGATTTTTTGATATTTATAAACCATTTATAATTGATAAAGTTCAAGAATTACCTTATGGTATTGGAATAATGGCTGATGATTTATTAGCAGGTTTTTTTTCCTGGATAATTTTAAACATAATTATCATTATTTTTTAAAAATATAATAATTTTTGAAATATCCTTGAATCTTGTAAGGATATTTTTTTTATTGGTAATATCTATTTATTATTTATTATTTTCTAAAATTTAGAATGATTTAAATATAATATTTTCTGTGATATAATTAATTTAAAATAAAGTAACTAAAGGAGAGATTTTGTTGAAGGCTGAAATTATATCAATTGGGACAGAAATCTTACTTGGGGATATAGTTGATACTAACTCAAAATATATAGCAGAACATTTAAAAGATTTAGGTTATGACATTCATTATATGACAGCTGTTGGTGATAATCAAAAAAGGGTAATTAATGTTTTAAAAAGAGCTATTGAAAGATCTGATCTAGTAATTACTACTGGAGGATTAGGTCCTACTGAAGATGATTTAACCCGGCAGGCAATTGCTAAAGCAACTGATAAAAATTTATATCAGGATGAAAATCTTTTAAATTCTATAAAAGAATATTTTGATCAAAAAAATTATAATATGACTAAAAATAATTATAGTCAGGCATTTTTACCTGAAGGAGCAAAAGTAATTAAAAACAATTGGGGAACAGCTCCCGGTATTTTATTAAAAGAAAGTGATTATATGATAATAAGTTTGCCTGGTGTTCCTTCAGAAATGAAAAAAATGTTTTCTAACTATATTTTGAAAGAATTACAAAAATATTCAGAAAAAACAATTTTATCAAAAACACTACATTTTTTTGGGATTGGTGAATCTACTTTAGAAACCAAATTAAAAAATATATTAGAAAATCAAAATAATCCTACCTTAGCTCTTTTAGCTGGCGAAGGAGAAGTAAAACTTAGAATAACGGCTAAAGGTGAAAACAAAAACAAATTAAAAGATATGATTTCTAAAAAAGAGAAATTAATAAGAAAAAAGGTTGGTAAATATATATATGGAGTAAATAATACTGATTTAGCTAAGGAGATTTATAATATTCTGCTAAAAAGAAAACTTACAATTAGTTTAGCTGAATCATGTACGGGCGGGTTAATAAGTCATCGTTTAACACAAATCCCGGGAAGTTCTAAGGTTTTTAAAGGTAGTTATGTAGTTTATTCTAATGAAGCTAAAATTAATTTATTAGATATAGATAGAGAAATTATTAAAAAACAAGGAGCTGTAAGTAAAAAGACAGCACTAATGATGGCTAAAAATATAAAAGACAAGTTTGGAACAAATATTGGAATTGGAGTTACAGGTATTGCCGGTCCAGGTGGAGGTACAGCTGATAAACCAGTAGGATTAGTGTATATAGGTATATCTTATGGCAAAAAAAATATAGTTCATAAATTGAACTTAAAATATTCAAGATCTTTTAACAAATGGATGACTTCTCAATATGTATTTTATTATTTGTTGGATCATTTTAAAAGGGGGATAAATAAAAATGAAAAATAAATATTATTTAGTTTTAATTTTATTATTAGTTTCTGTAATTTTTATAAATTCAAATTTCGGTTTTGCTCAGGAGCAAGATAATATTAAATTGATAAATGGAATTGAATATTACTATAATCATGAGTATAATAAAGCGATTGAAAATTTTTCAGATTTTCTTAAAAATGATTTAGTGAATGAAGAAATGTATATAGATGCATTATATTATCAAACTTTATCATATATTAAAAATAAAGAAGTAAGTATGGCTAAAAATAATATAAAAAATTTAAAAAATAATGGTTATGAATTTGCCAGGATTCACTGGGAAATTGGAAAATTATATTTAAATAAAGAAGGTTATTATGATAGTGCTCTATTTAGTGAAGCCAAAAACGAACTAGAAAAAGCAAGTATGTTAGGAGTAGATTCACCGGAATTTCATAGTGATTTAGCTTCAGCATATCAGGGATTGAATTTATATGAAAAAGCAATAAAAGAATATGAAATTTCTATTTTATCTGATAAAAATTTCAAAGATTATTTAAACTTAGCAAATTTGCATAAAAATATTAATGAAAATAAAAAGGCATTAAAATATTATAAACAATATTTAGAATTCAATAAAGATAATATATCAGTTTACTCAAATATGGGAGAAATATATATAAATAATCAAGAATATGAAAAAGCAATAGAAATATTAAATCAGGGTCTAGATAAAAATAAAGAAAATTTTTCTATTCAATTTCAGTTGGGAAAACTTTATTTTCTTGAAGAAGATTATAATTCTGCAAAAAATAAATTTGAAAAAGTGATTGAATTAGATTCGGATAATTATTCTGCTTTTTATTATTTAGGTAAAATTGCAAACATAAATGAGGATATAGAAAGGGCCAAATATTATTTTGAACAGGCCCTAAAGTATAATCCTAAATATGCTGATGTATATATTGAATTAGGAGATATTTATCTTAACGAAGATAATGTGTATAAGGCTATTTCACACTATTCATCTGCTGTAGAAAGTAATCCAGAATATCCTAAAGCTCATTTTCATTTAGCTAAAGCATTTATAGAAAGAGGTATGAAAGAGGCCGCTATTTCTGAATTAAGAGAAACTTTACATTTAAGTGATAGCCATAAAGAGGCAGAAGAACTACTTGAAAAATTAATGGAGGAATAGAAATGAGACTTTTTATTGCAATTAATCTATCTGATAGAAATAAAAAATTAATAAATAATAAAGTGAAATTAATAAAAAATAATGTTAATGAAAAAGTGAAATGGGTAAAAAAAGAAAATTGGCATATGACTATAAAATTTCTCGGGGATGTAAATAAAAATAGACTCTCTATAATTAAAGAAAAAATAAATGAAATTAAAGATTTTAATAAATTTTATTTTCAAATAAATTCATTAGATGCTTTTCCAAATATAAATTATCCTAAAGTTATATATTTAGGAGTCCACCAAGGAAAAAATAAATTAATAAAAATAAATGAAGATATTGAAAAAAAGATGTTTGAATTAAATTTTGAAAAAGAAAAAAGAGATTTTACTCCCCACATTACTATTGGGCGTTCAAAAGATTATTCAAATATAGATAAATTAGCTAATTCTTTAAATGAATTTAATAAACAAAAACATTTTATTAATATTTATTCTAAAGTAGAAAATATTTCTTTAATGAAAAGTGAATTGACTCAAAAAGGTCCTGAATATGAAGAAATATTTTCCAAAAATATAAAATAATACTTGCTTTTTTGAAACGTTTGTTCTATAATATATATAAGAGTTGAAATTTAAATCATTATATATTTGAAAGGTGTGATATTTTTGGCTAATGATGAGAAAGAAAAAGCATTAAATAATGCAGTAAAGAGAATAGAAAAACAATTTGGTAAAGGTTCTATAATGAGATTAGGAGATACTTCTACCTTAGATGTTGATGCTATACCGACTGGAGCACTTCCTCTTGATGTAGCCCTCGGAGTTGGTGGTATACCTAGAGGTAGAATAATTGAACTTTATGGAAATGAGTCTTCTGGTAAAACTACTTTAGGGCTACATATAATAGCTGAAGCACAAAAAATGGATGGGATTGCTGCTTTTATTGATGCAGAGCATGCATTAGATCCCAAATATGCTGGAAATTTAGGAGTTAATATTGATAATCTGCTAATATCTCAACCTAATAATGGTGAAGAAGCTTTAGAGATAACTGAGGCATTAATCAGGAGTAATGCAGTTGATTTAGTAATCGTTGATTCAGTAGCAGCACTTGTTCCTAAAGCAGAATTAGAAGGTGAAATGGGAGATTCTCATGTAGGATTACAGGCCAGATTAATGTCTCAGGCAATGAGAAAACTATCTGGAGCTGTAAGTAAATCTAAAACTTCCGTAATCTTTATTAATCAAATTAGAGAAAAAATTGGAGTTATGTTTGGAAATCCGGAAACTACTCCAGGAGGAAGAGCTTTAAAATTTTATTCTTCAGTTAGAATTGAATTAAGAAGATCACAGACAATTAAAGATGGAGACGAAATAATTGGATCTCATGCTAGAGCAAAAGTGGTTAAAAACAAGGTAGCAGCCCCTTTCCGTCAGGCAGAATTTGATATAATGTATGGAACTGGAATTTCAAAATCAGGTTGTATACTTGATTTAGGAGAAGAAACTGGAGTAATTGATAGGGCTGGTTCCTGGTATTCATATGGTGAAGAAAGATTAGGTCAGGGTCGCCAAAATTCAAAAGAATTTATGGAAGAAAACCCTGAAATTATGGAAGAAATTGAAAATAATATAAGAAAAAAAGTTGGTTTACTTGATGATGAAGATGATACAGAAGAAGAATCGGAAGAATAAAATAAAAAAATCTTAAAAGTCTGCTTTTTAGCAGGCTTTTTTTTATGAGTCTTGACATAATAGGTTAAAAAGGATAAAATGTTTATAGGTGCAAATACTAGTTTTAAATGATTTATATAAATACAATTTAATAATGATAGGGGGTGAATAAAATTAATGGAGGTGTATTGTATGCCATAATCGCTCTACCAATTGGATTAATAATTGGATATTTTATTCGCAAGTATATTGCTGAAGCCCGGATCCAATCTGCTGAAGAAGAAGCTAAAAAGATAAGAAAAGATGCAGAAAGAGAAGCTGAATCTAAAAAACGTGAGTTTATTTTAGAAGCTAAAGAAGAAGCTCACAAAATGAAAGAAGAAGCAAATGAAGAAATTCAAAATAGACGAAATGAACTTCAGAGATTGGAAAACCGTTTAATGCATAGAGAGGAAAACCTTGACCGAAGATCAGAAGACTTAGAAAAGAAAAGTGATAAGTTATCTCAAAAAGAAAAAGAATTAGATAAAAAAGAACAGAAAATTGATGAAATAAAAGCTAATGCTAAAGAAAAACTAGAAAATATATCTAATTTTACTGAAGAAGAAGCAAAAAATTATTTATTAAATAAAAAAGAAGAAGAACTTGAACATGAATATGCAAAATTGGTCAAGGAAAAAGAAGCACAAGCAAAAGAAGAATCTGAGAAAAAAGCCAGAGAAATAATTTCAATGGCTATTCAAAGATGTGCGGCAGATCATGTAGCTGAAACTACTGTTTCAGTGGTTGATCTTCCAAACGATGAAATGAAAGGTAGAATAATTGGTAGAGAAGGAAGAAATATTAGGACACTTGAAAGTCTTACTGGAATTGACTTGATTATTGATGACACACCAGAAGCAGTTGTAATTTCTGGTTTTGATCCTATTAGAAGAGAAATTGCAAGAATTGCTTTAGAAAAATTAATAGTTGATGGTAGAATTCATCCAGCACGTATCGAAGAAATGGTAGAAAAAGCTGAGGATGAATTAGATAGTCATATAAGAGAATTAGGTGAAGAAGCTACATTTGATACCGGTGTTCATGGTCTTCATTCTGAACTAGTGAAAAAATTAGGTCGATTAAAATTCAGAACAAGTTATGGACAAAATGTACTTCAGCATTCACTGGAAGTTTCATATTTAGCAGGTATTATGGCTTCTGAATTAGGTGCTGATGTAAATCTTGCTAAACGTGGTGGTTTACTTCATGATATAGGAAAAGCGATTGATCATGAAGTTGAAGGTCCTCATGTTAATATTGGTATGGATCTTGCTAAGAAATATAATGAAAGTGAAGATGTAATTCACTGTATTGAAGCACACCATGGAGATGTAGAGTTTAAATCAATTGAAGCTGTTTTAGTCTCAGCAGCAGATGCAATATCAGCTGCTAGACCTGGAGCTAGAAAAGAAACTCTTGAAGCTTATATAAAAAGACTTGAAGAGCTTGAAGAAATAGGTAATTCCTTTGATGGAGTCAATAAAGCTTATGCAATTCAAGCTGGTCGAGAGATCAGAGTTATTGTTGAATCTGATAAAGTAGATGATGTTAAAGCTTCAAAATTGAGTAGAGATATATCTAAGGATATTGAAAGCAATTTGGATTATCCTGGTCAAATTAAAGTTGTTGTAATTAGAGAGACAAGAAATGTTGAATATGCAAAATAATATATCAAGAAAGCTCCTCGTTTTGAGGAGCTTTTTCTATTAAATAAAATATAATTATAGGGGTTTGGTTAAATATGAATATTTTCTTAATAGGTGATATAGTTGGAAGAGCTGGTAGACGTGCAGTAAGGAAACTACTAGATAATATTATAGATGAATTTAGTGTAGATCTAGTTATAGCAAATGGAGAAAATGCTGCTGGTGGATTTGGTATAACTGAAAAAGTTGCAAATGAATTGTATGATTATGGTATAGATGCTTTGACAATGGGAAATCATACCTGGAACAATAAAGATATTTTTAATTTTATTGATGATGATAAAAGATTAGTAAGACCATTAAATTATATGCCTGGAGTTCCAGGAAGAGGCTGGACGATTATCAAAAAAAATAATTTAAATATTGCTATTTTAAATTTAATTGGTCAAATATATATGCCAGAGGCTAATTCTCCAGTAATGGTATTTGATAATCATCTAGAAAAAATTAAAGAATCAGCTGATATGATAATAGTTGATTTTCATGCTGAAGCAACAGGTGAAAAATTAGCATTTGCAAATTATATTGATGGAAAAGTATCTTTAGTTGCCGGTACCCATACTCATGTACAAACTTCCGATGAAAAAATACTGAATAATGGTACTGGTTATATTACTGATCTTGGATTAACTGGAGCTGTTGATTCAATTCTTGGAATGAAAAAGGAAGCAGTTATTAAAAAATATAAAACACAAATGCCAGAAAGATTTTCGGTAGGTACTGGTCAGTGTCAAATTGAAGGTGCTATTTTTGAAATTGATGAAAATACAAAGGATACTGTAAATATTGAAAGAATTAGTAGAAAAGATTAAATTATATAAAAAAATTCAATAAATATGCAGGAATTTTTTCTAGATATAGCTAATATAATATATGAAGAATATTATTTTCCAAAAATTGAGGAGGGATCTATTAATTCATGGAAGTATTAAAAGTATCATCAAAATCCAGTCCCAATAAAGTGGCAGGAGCACTGGCTAATGTATTGAGGGAAAGAAATAATGCTGAATTACAGGCTATTGGTGCAGGTGCCTTAAATCAAGGAGTTAAAGCAGTAGCAATAGCAAGAGGCTTTGTAGCACCTAGTGGTATGGACCTTATTTGTATTCCCGCATTTACTGATGTTGAAATTGATGGAGAAGAAAGAACGGCAATAAAATTAATTGTTGAACCTCGTTAATAAAAAAACAAATATGAATTTAATAAAACTGTCTGATATTAATATCAGACAGTTTTTTGGTTTTAAAAAATAAAGTTATATGATACTATATTATAGTGGGAATGATAATATTTAATTTGGAAGTGGTGATTATTTTATGTCTGTAGATCTTCATCTTCATACAAAAGCTTCTGATGGAAGTTTAAGTCCTAAAAAAGTTGTATATAAAGCAAAAAAATTAAACTATAAGGCTATTTCAATTACAGATCATGATACTGTTAGTGGATTAGATGAAGCAATCAAAAATGGTAAAAAAATAAATTTAGAAATAATTCCTGGAATAGAATTTAATACAAAATATAAAGGATTTGAAGTTCATATTTTAGGCTATTTTATTGATTATCACAATAAAAGTTTAATTAATGTCACTAAAAAATTACATGATTCTAGAGTAAAAAGAGTAAAAAGGATTGTAAATAAATTAAATGAAATGGGGATTAAAATAACTAATAATGATGTTTTTTCATTATCTGATGGAGGTGCTGTAGGTCGTTCACATGTAGCTAGAGTTTTAAAAAACAAAAATTATGTAGAAACTTTTTCGGAAGCTTTTGAAAAATATTTAGCTATTGGTAAAGAGGCTTATGTTGAAAGATATCGCTTAAAACCAGATGAAGCTATTATTATTATTAAAAAAGCTGGTGGTATTCCTGTTTTAGCACATCCTGGATTAATAGAAAATGATAAAATAGTAAATAAAATACTATCAATGGGCGTTGAAGGTATTGAAGCATATTATTATGAACATAATTTAAATGAAACTAATAAATATATTAAATTAGCAAATGATAATGATTTATTAATAACAGGGGGATCAGATGATCATGGTCCTGGCAATAAAGATGGAGCTCGATTGGGTAAAATGAAAATTGATTATAAATTGGTTGAAGCACTAAAAAATTCAATATGATATTTTAGTTCAAAACTCTCTTTTCTGCCTAAGAGGCAGGAATCTAATTATCTGTGTAGAAATTAGTAATAAGGGAAAATAAGAAGAAAATAAAAGGAGTGGTTTTAATGAATATATTTAGTTTTCAGAAAATAATGGATTTATTAGCCTTAGGAGGACCAATGTCAATACCGCTTTTAATTGCATCAATTACAAGTTTGGCAGTTATTATTGAAAAATTAATATTTTTTGCTAAACATAAAGATAATGGCTTTCGATTAATTAAAAAAATAGAAATGTTAGTTGATGAAGGTGATATTATGGGTGCTTTAAATGAACTAAAAGGTAAAAAAGGACCAAACGCAAAACTTTTATCAACTGCATTGGCTCATTATAGTGAAGATCCTGATCGAGTTAGGGAAGTAATGCAGGCAGTTGGAGAAGATGAAATAAAGAAAATGGAGAAACATTTAGCAGTTTTAGATGTAATAGCTATGATTTCTCCACTCCTTGGTTTACTTGGAACAGTGTTAGGTATTATTAGTAGTTTTAATATTTTAGGAACAGCTGCAGGAGCAGCCGCTCCATCACAAATTAGTTCAGGAATTGCAGCGGCTTTAATAAGTACTGCTTTAGGTTTAATAATTGCTATTCCTACAGCAATATTTTATTCATATTTTACTAATAAGGTTGAAAAAAGAGCACATGAAATGAATCTCAGTAT
Organism: Halanaerobiales bacterium; assembly: GCA_035270125.1. Lineage (NCBI taxonomy): Bacteria > Bacillati > Bacillota > Clostridia > Halanaerobiales > Halanaerobiales bacterium. Next base: position 22,311 of record DATFIM010000005.1, read on the forward strand.
GGTTGATATAATTGAAGTAGTTTCTGATAGGGGGCAGGATAATGTTCAAACCTACTCTTAAAAAGAAGTCATCAATAAATATTATACCTATGATTGATGTTATTTTCTTTCTTTTAGTATTTTTTATGCTATTTACTTCTTTTCGTTCTACCCCTGAGGGTTTAGATATGCAATTACCTAAAGCCGTTACTACTACTCAACAAACTGAAAACAATATTATTATTAATGTTACTGAAGATGGTGAGTATTTTTATCAAAATAATAATATTTCTTTAAATAGTTTAGGGGAAAGAATTAAAAATGAACATGAAAATTTAGGAGATTTGACTGCTATTATAAATGCAGATGAGGAGGTAAAATATAGATATGTTGTTGATGTCATGGATAATTTGCGAAATGCAGGAATCTATAAATTAGCCCTTGCTGCAGAACCAAAGGGGGAGGAAGATGAAGGAGAATAAATTATTTAAATATATAGTGATATCTATATTGATTCATGCTTTAATTTTATTCGCATTTCCTCTTGCTAATCAAGCTGGGTTTGGAGAAAAAAATGAAACTCAAGATTTTGGTTTTATTGAATTAGTAGAATATAAACCCATTACTCAAACCAGTCAGGAAGCTGGTGAAAAGCAAAATTCTGAAGATAAACGTGAAAAAGAAGAAACTATAGAAGAAGATCAAAATATTGAGGAAATTGAGGAAGAGGAAAATAATATTGAAATTGATGAAGAAACAGAAGAAATAAAAAAAGATGAAGCACAAGAAACAACTGTTGAGAAAGTAAATGAGCAAGAAAGTCAAGAAGTACAAAATGAAACAGAAGAAGTTGAAGAAGTTAATGAAAATACTGATTCTACATCTAAAAATAACAATTCTGAAGTAATAAGTAGTGAAGAAAGCGATATTGAAATGGAAGTTGAAGATAAATCTCAGAATAATGATGAAAATGTAACTAATCAACAAAATGAAGAAGAAACTGAGACTAATACTGATACTAAAAATAAGCCTAATCCTTCAGAAGAAGAACAGGAAGAAGAGGAAGCTCCTCCACCTCCACCAACATCTGGAGAACTTATTGCCAAGTCAATCACCCCTCAATACCCTAAAGATCTTGTCGGAGAAAATGAAAAAGGAACAGTTAAATTTGTTGTAAATATAGATAAAACTGGTGAATTATTAAGTCTAACAATGACAGATTCTTCCGGTATAGAACAAATAGATAAAACATCAAGATTGGCAATAGAGCGAGGTTGGGAATTTAAATCATATAATATGCCCTATAGTATTCCAATAGTAGTTGATTTTAAAATTAATGAAGCTGGTAATCCTGTAATAGATCTTAATTTAGGTGAAGTAGACTTTAAGGAGGTGAATAATTAATGGTTTTATCAAATAAATATAATATTTTAATTTTATTAATTATTTTTATTTCAATATTTTCAGGTATTTCAGTTGCACAAGAAAATATTGAAACTAGAGTAGATGAATATAATAATTTGAGAATGACCAATGAATATATTGCTATTGTTATAAATCAAAATGATAATTCAAAAGGAAGATTTGCAGTTGAAACTACAGGAGGAGCACCTTATAAAGAAAGTGATAAAAATAAACCTTTAGTATATGGAAGACCTAATCCCTGGACTTCATATACAACTATTAGAATTAATGAAGAAAATTATGTTTTTGGAGGAAATACTGAAAGAAGAGCAGGAAAAAACGCAGACTATGGAGAAATGATAACTGCTCCAAAAGTTGAAGATGGTACTATAAAGACAACTTATAAGATAAATGATATAAATATTGAACAAAATTTATCTATTGTAAAAAGTACAACGACTGGATTATACGATACTGCTCAAATAAAATATAGATTGACTAATAATAGTAATCAAAGTAAAAATATAGGTTTAAGAATTATGCTGGATACTATGTTAGGTGAAAATGATGGAGCCCCTTTAAGAATGGGGGAAGAGGCTATCACTAGTGATAAATTATTTCCAAAAAATCAATTGTCAAATTTTTATCAGGCATTTGATAGTATTAGTGAACCCAAAGTTACTTCCCAGGGTACTTTGAAAGGACCAGGAGTTACTGTTCCTGATAAAGTGTATTTTTCTGACTGGGGAAGCCTGGCTGATGGAAGCTGGGATTTTGATTATAATCCTGGTGAAGATTTTATCAGAAAAGGTGGCTATGAAGTTGATAGTGCAGTAGCTATGTATTGGGAAAATAATGAATTAGCACCTGGTGAAAGTAAGATTTTTATAACCAATTATGGACTTGGTGGAATTTCAATTGTTCCAGGATTATTATCTTTAGGTGTAACATCACCTGCTGAATTTGTATTTGACAAACCTGATAAAAGTTTTCCAGTTATTGCCTATATAGAAAACACTTCTGATATTGAAGCAAAAAACGTTAATGTTAATTTAAATATATCTGATAACTTTGCTGTAAAAGAAGTAAAAAAAGATCTTGGTAATTTAAAATCTGGTTCTATTAGACAGGTAGAATGGCAGGTAAAACCAAAAGTATTAGATATTTATCAAAAACAGGATTCTACTGAATTTTCTGTTGAGGTTAAAGCAGATAATACGGATTCAAATAAAGTAAGAAGATCAATTGATTTAGTAGGTCCTCCAGGTCTTAATACTTCTGTGAAAGTAAATGATGAGTTAACAGTAAACAAAGGAAGAATTATCCCAAATCCGTTTACTATTACTGCTGAAGTGGCGAATAATGGAGGATCAACATTATATGATACTTATAGTGAAATAGTTTTACCACCTGGTATAACTTTAGCAAGTTATGAAAAAACAAGTAAATTTTTAGGACCTGTTAAACCTGGAGAAAAAATTAAAATAAATTGGGAAGTAAAATCTTTAAATGTTGAAGGTGGATTTGAATATGCAGTAGTTACTGACGGTCTACATGGTTATAGTCAAACTGCAAAAGAAGAAATTAATCTTCCTGGTTTAAAACCTACATTATATTTTAAAACAAATAAAAATCCAGTAGAAAACAATTTAATTACAGTAGATATATGTGCTGAAAATTTTGAACGAATTAAAAATATGGACCTTAGAATTTCTTTTGATGAAGAGAAATTAAAAGCTATAATGGTATATCCAGGTGATATTTTTGTTAAAGATGGTGAAATTGTTAATTGGAATTCAGCTGAAATAAAAAGTAATGGTATAATTCAATTAAAAAATATTTTACCTGATAATCATAATGGAAATATTTTGGGAAGTATTCAGTTTAGAATTAAAGAAGGTAATGAATTACCTATAAACTGGCATCAATTATTTTTTGCTGATTCTGAAGGTAATGAAATAAAAATAGAAAATATAAAAGGAGTGTTTGTTGATGAAGAAAATATTCAGTAGTCTTGTTATTTTGTTATTTATAATTACTGTTTTTTCAATTTCAGTTAATGCTGCTGAAATTGAAGATATTTCAAAAGATCATTGGGCTTATGATAGTGTACAAAAATTGATTAACAGGGGATATTTAACTTTATATGAAGATGATACTTTTAAAGGTGAAAATAAAGTTTCGCGTTATGAATTAGCTACTATATTGGCCAGAATGTTAGATGACCTTCAAACAAGTGATGTACAAATTACTGAAGATGATACTGATGAAATAAGAAAATTGTCTCTGGAGTTTAGAGATGAATTAGTGGAAATTGCTAAAAAGCAGGAAGATATTTTTAATAATTTAGAAAATAATAAAGAAAAAAATGTTGTACAAACTGAAGCTATTGGTGAAAATCGCGAAATAATTAACAATAATAAAGAAGAAATTAATAACATCATTGAAACAATTAATAAATTGAAAAACTTAAGTAATGAAATTGAAAAATTAAATAAAGAACTAAAAGACCAAACTATCACTATTAATAATTTAGAAGAAAAGTTAAAAGAAAATGATAATGATATTAGTGTAATAAATGAGGATTTGAAAAATATAGGTGAGGATTTAGGAAATCAAGAAGCAATTCAAAATATAAAAGACCAACAGGCTGTTACTGTAACTAATGTAGATAGTTTAAATAGTAAGATAAATTCTTTAAATAGAAAAATTGAAGATCAAAATAAAAACATTGAAGATTTGAAACAACAAAATCAACAACAAAGATTATATTTTATTGCTTTAGCCGCTGCAATGTTAATCTTTTAACCTTTGGTGATATAAATGAATAAAAAAATATTAAAAACAAGTGATAATCTTATTATATTTTTAGTAATAATATTGACAATTAATTTTATATTTTTACCTGCCTTTTCTTTAAAAGCCAGGGCTGAGGATTCTATTAATAAAGAAGATATATACACAGGTATAGGTGTAGCTGTTTTGTTAGTAATAATATCAAAAATAGCAGAAAATAATAATAAAGTATCAGAAACAACTAATAATTCAAGAGTAAATATTGATTATGAAAATCTTGATAATAAAGATGTAGAAATTCTAGCAAGAGCTATATATGCTGAATCTAGAGGAGAACCATATAAAGGCCAGGTAGCGGTTGGAGCTGTAATTTTGAATAGAGTTAAAAGCGCCAATTTCCCTAATTCTATTGAAAAAGTAGTTTATCAGGATGGACAATTTTCTTCAGTTCAGGATGGACAGATCAATCTTTTACCTAATAAAACTGCCTTAAATGCTGCCAAAGAAGCAATAAACGGTAAAGACCCAAGTAAAGGGGCTCTATATTTTTATAATCCAAAAACTGCAAAAACACTCTGGTGGCTTAATACAAGAGATAAATTAACTGAAATAGGTAATCATGTTTTTGCGAAATAAAATATTATTAGAAAATTAAGATTTAAGCCCCTTGTAATAAAGGGGCTTTTTTTAGTGATTAACTATTATCTTTATCAGTGTTTGGTATGATTTTAACTTCTTTTATTTTATCATTATTATTTATATCAATTAATTTGTACATATATCCAGGCCTTTCTACTTCTGTTATTTTGTCAATTGAAATTTCATGCATATTTTCTTCAATAGTTGTAATTAATAAATTTTCATTTTTATTTGCTAATACTACAGAATGAATAGAATAGTTACTGGCTGCAGCTATATTCAAACCTTTTCCATTTCTATTTTGTGGTTTAAAATGTTTTTTATGAGAACGATGACCTTTACCAGATTCTGTCACTGCAATAACATAATTTTTATTATCAACTTTACCCATATTTAATATACTATCTTTGTTTTCTAATTTCATCCCTCTACTACCTTTGGTATTTCTACCGGTATCTGAAAAAGAATCTGCAGCGAATCTAATAACTTTACCATTACTACTTGCCATCATGATGTCTGAATTATCATTTATAATCGTCATACTTACTACTTTGTCCTTATTATTAAGTTTAATAGCTTTAATTTTAGTATAATTAGTTTTATATTCACTAATTTTTGTCTTTTTAATCATTCCTTTTTCGGTTGCTAAAGCTATATATTTATCCTTATTTTGTTTATTAATACATGTCATACCAATTATATTTTCTTTAAGTGGTATTTTTAAATATTTCTTGAGGTTTTCACCAGTAGAAAGCCCGTGATGTTCTGACAATTCATGGACTTCGAGGGTATAGACCTGACCCGTGTCAGTAAAGAATAGCAGATTATCAAAAGTTTTTCCTTCAACAATATTTATTATATAATCATTTTTAGCTGCTCTTACATTATCAAAATTATCAGTTCTTTTAATTTTATTTCGGTGTGAAAGTGAAATTACTGCTTTTTTAACTTTAATTAAATCTTTTTTATTAATTATTGCTTTATCTTCATTTTCTATTATTTCGGTATTTCTATCATCTCCATATTTTTCCTTTATTTCTTTTAATTCTTTACGTAATAACTTATCTAAAACTTCCTTTTCATTAAGAATATTATTATATCTGTTTATTTTATCCTCAAGTTCTTTTGCTTCAGTTTTCAATTTTTCAGTTTCCATTCCAACTAACCTTTGTAATCTCATACTTAAAATAGCTTGAGCCTGTTCTTTAGTAATAAATAATTTTTCTATTAATTTTGTTTTGGCTTCTGAAGTAGATTCAGAATTTCTAATAATTGATATTACTAAATCAAGTTTATCAATAGCTTTTATTAAACCTTCAACAATGTGATATCTGTTTTCTGCTTTATTTAAAAGGTATTTAGTTCTTTTGGAGATTACTTCTCTTCTGAAATCAAGAAAATGATTTAACATTTCTTTTAAAGTCATTACAACTGGTCTATTATTATGCAGAGCAAGTAAATTTATCCTATATGATTTTTGTAATGAACTATATTTAAATAATCTATTAAGAATTATTTCGCTTTCTGCCCCTCGTTTTAAATCAATTGCAATTCTCAATCCATCTTGATCAGATTCATCTCTAACATCTGAAATGTTGGAGACTTTTTCTTTTTTTACTAAATTGGCTATTTCTTCGATTAGTTTTGCTTTATTAGTTTGATAGGGCAATTCAGTTATAATAATTTGTTTTGTACGACCACTTTTTTCTATTTTACTTTTTGCTCTTAAGGTAATTTTGCCTTTACCAGTTTCATAAGCATTCTTTATTCCATCAGCACCAATGATTTTAGCTCCTGTAGGAAAATCTGGTCCTTTAATTTTATCCATAATTGTTTCTAATCTGGCATTAGGATGGCGAGACATATGTAATAAAGCGTCAATAACCTCAGTCATATTGTGAGGAGGAATATCAGTACTCATTCCAACAGCGATTCCACTGGCACCATTAACAAGAAGATTAGGAACTTTACTTGGTAAAACCTCTGGTTCTTTTAATGAACCATCAAAATTATCAGTAAACCCTACAGTATCTTTTTCTATATCTTCTAATATATCAGCAGATAATTCAGTTAGTCTGGCCTCTGTATAACGCATAGCAGCAGCACTATCGCCATCGATTGATCCAAAATTACCATGTCCATCAATTAAAGGATAATGTAGATTAAATGGCTGTGCCATACGTACCATAGCATTGTAGACTGCATTGTCGCCATGAGGATGATATTTACCCAATACTTCACCGACTATTCTAGCTGATTTTTTGTGGGATTTTTTGTGGGTCAAACCAAGTTCATTTGATGCATATAATATCCTTCGGTGAACTGGTTTTAAACCATCTCTAACATCTGGCAAAGCACGACTAACAATTACACTTAGTGAATAACTTAAATAAGAATCTTTCATTTTATCTTCAATAGTAACCGGAGTTATATCTGACATAATAAAATTCTCCCTTCAATTTTCTAAAATTAATAATAAAAGTCCGTATTTGATATTATACATCATTTCCTGGAATCATTGCAAGAATAGCTATGTAATGATATAATAATACCGCAAAGGATGGTGGGAAAATGTCATTAATAGATGAAGAAATTTATAATGCAGATAAGATACAAGTTTTAGAAGGTTTAGAAGCTGTAAGAAAAAGACCAGGAATGTATATTGGAAGTACGGGGATTAAAGGGCTTCATCATCTTGTTTGGGAAGTAGTTGATAATAGTATAGATGAATATCTTGCTGGATATGGTGATAAAATAGAAGTAATAATTAATAAAGACAATAGTATAACAGTACATGATGAAGGAAGAGGAATACCTGCTGATACTCATTCAGATACCGGATTAACAGCAGCTCAGGTTGTTATGACTACTTTACATGCTGGAGGTAAATTTAGTAATAATAGTTATAAAGTATCAGGTGGTTTGCATGGTGTTGGTGTTTCTGTGGTTAATGCTCTTTCTGAATGGTTAACATTAACAACTTACTGGGAGGGGCATAAATATAAGCAAGGATATGAAAAAGGTTTACCAGTAGGTGAATTAGAAAAATTAGAAAAGACTAATAAAACTGGTACTACTATTACCTTTAAACCTGATCCGGAAATTTTTGAAAAGGTTGAATATAAGTTTGAAACTCTTGCTCATAGACTACAGGAATCTGCTTATCTCAATAAAGATTTAACTTTAATTCTTACAGACAAAAGAAAAGAGGAGAAAAAAAGAAAAGAATTTCATTATCAAGGTGGAATAAGAGCTTTTGTTGAATTTTTAAATAAAGATAGGAATTTAATTAATGAAAAAGTAATTTATTTTGAAAAAGAAATAAATGAGTATTATTTAGAAGTTGCTATACAATATAATGAAGGTTTTAACGAAAGGATTTATACATATGCTAATAATATAAATACTACTGAAGGTGGTTATCATTTAACTGGATTTAAAACAGCCTTAACTAAATCAGTTAATAATTTTGCTAAAAGAAATAATATGCTTACTAAAAAGGTGTCATCTCTTAGAGGTAGTGATGTAAGAGAAGGAATAACTGCTGTGATTAATGTTAAATTACCTGAACCCCAATTTGAAGGACAGACTAAATCTAAATTAGGAAATAGTGAAATAAGAAGTATTGTAGAAAGTGCATTATATGAATACCTTAATTTATATTTTGATTCAAATCCAGAAATAGCTAAAGAAATTGTAGATAAAGCACTTCAGTCTGTAAGAGCGAGAAAAGCTTCAAAAAAAGCTAGAGAATTAACAAGAAGAAAAACTGCTTTAAGTTCAAATTCTTTACCTGGTAAATTAGCAGATTGTAGTAGTCGTGATCCTGAAAAAGGAGAATTATTCTTGGTTGAGGGTGATTCTGCTGGTGGTTCAGCCAAACAGGGACGTCAGAGAAAATTTCAGGCTATTTTGCCTTTAAAAGGAAAAATAATGAATGTGGAAAGAGCTAGATTAAATAAAATATTAAATAATACTGAAATTGCAACAATTATTACTGCTTTAGGTACAGGAATTGGAGATGAATTTGATCTAAGTAATTTAAGATATCATAAAATAATAATTATGACAGATGCTGATGTAGATGGTGCTCATATTTCTACATTAATTTTAACATTATTTTATCGTTATATGCCAGAACTGATTAAGAATGATCACGTTTATATAGCACAACCCCCACTTTATAAAGTAAGTTGGAAAAATGAACACCGCTATTTATACCGGGATTCAAACCTGGAGAATTTTAAAAATGAAAATCCTGATCTTAATTTTGAGATTCAGCGATATAAGGGTCTTGGTGAAATGAACCCAAGACAGTTGTGGAAAACAACAATGAATCCTGAAAACAGAAAATTACAAAAGGTAGAAATTGATGATGAAATAGAAGCTGATGATGTTTTTACCAGACTAATGGGGTCTAAAGCAAGTTTAAGAAAACAGTTTATATTCAAAAATGCTGATATGGTAAAAGAATTAGATGTTTAATATAATATAAAACCAAAAGAATGTGATAATTCATGAAAAAAAACATAAAAAATAATAGTTTATTAATATTTATTGCTATTTTAATAGGTGTTTTAGTATCCTTATTATCTTTAATTTATGCTGAACTTATAACTTTTTTGGAAGATAATTTGTATAAAACTTTTTTAAATACTTACTTAATTATTTTTATTCCGGCAATAGGTGGTTTATTAGTTGGAATTTTATTAAAATACAATGCTTTAAATGCTAGGGGACATGGCATTCCAGCAATTTTACAGACAATTAAAACTAAAAAAATACATTTTACTTTTCGAGATTTATGGGTTGAAGGATTTGCTTCAGCTCTTACCATTGGAACAGGTGGATCGGCGGGTAGAATTGGACCTTTAGTAGAAATTGGTGCTGGAATGGCAGATTTGATTGATAAAAAGTTTGATTTTCCTCAAGATATATATCAAGTACTTTTAGGTTGTGGTGCTGCAGCTGCTATAGCTGCTGTGTTTAGTGCTCCACTTGGAGGAATTGTTTTTTCAATGGAAATTTTGTTCAGAGATTTAGAATTAAAAAAAATAACTTTAGTAATAATTAGTGCTCTAAGTTCTTATATTTTTACTAATACTATATTTAATTTAAATCCAATATTTAATATACCTGTTTTTAATGTCAATTCATCCTATGAATATCTTTTATTTGTAATTTTAGGTATTATAATCGGAATAATTGGCTATATTTTTGTTAAAAATTTATATTTGATTTCTATTTTTTTCAACAATCTAAAAATACCATTATGGATAAAACCTACTTTAGGTGGGTTAGTTGTTGGAATAACAGGTTATTATCTCCCTCAAATTATGGGAACTGGAATAAATATAACAAATGAAATATTTCTTAATGATCATCTAATATTATTAATGATATTTATAATTATTTTCAAATTGATAATGACCGGTATAACATTAGGTTCAGGTGGTTCAGGAGGAATATTTGCTCCAATTTTGATGATTGGAGGATTAAGTGGATTCGTATATGCTATATCAATTAATAAATTGTTTCATAACTTTATTATATCAAATATATCTTATGGAATAATAGGAATGGCATCAGCATTGGGGGCTATTACTCAAGCTCCTTTTACTGCTTCACTGATTGTATTTGAACTTACTGGTGATTATAATACTATAGTACCTTTACTTTTTGCTTCTGTAATTTCTTCAATTGTATATAGTAAATTTATAGAGGAATCAGTATACTCTCCAAAATTATTTAAAAGATTTCCTAAAAATGATTAAACATGTATATAAAATTATACATATTTATTAAAATATTGACAATGATAAAATTTATGTTATAATTTAAATAATAATAATTACTAGGGAGGGAGGTATTTCTATGCAAAAATATGAATGTACAGTATGTATGTATGTTTATGATCCTGAAGAAGGAGACCCTGATAATGGGGTAGAACCAGGAACCCCTTTTGAAGAACTTCCTGAAGATTGGGTATGTCCTGAATGTGGAGTAGGAAAAGATATGTTTGAACCTGTATAATATAAAAATTTAACATAAAGATTAAATTAGCCGGGGTAACCCGGCTCTTTACATTTAATATTTAATATAGTATAATTACCACAATATATAATGTTAGGGGCGATTTATATGGCTCTCAAAGAATCAATTAAATTATATAAATTATCACCTGCTCAAATTCTAGTAGCAGGTTATTTTACGGTGATTCTAACCGGGACTATTTTACTTAGTTTACCTATGGCTACTACAGCAACTGGTAGTTTAGGTTTTATTGATTCACTTTTTACTTCAACTTCTGCTACCTGTGTAACTGGTTTAATAGTTGTAAATACTAGTTCAGCCTTTACTGTATTTGGCCAGGTAGTAATTATGTTATTGATTCAAATTGGTGGATTAGGTATAATGAGTATGTCAACGCTTATGGCTTTTTTAATAGGTAAAAAGATTTCTTTAAAAGAAAGATTAGTAATTCAACAGGATCTTAATCAATTTGGGATTTCAGGTCTAGTTAGATTAATTCAATATGTGCTTGGCTTTACTTTAATAATAGAAGGTGCAGGCGCAATTTTTATGTTTACTAAATTAATTCATGAATATAAAATTGTAAAAGCAATATATTATTCTATTTTTCATGCTGTTTCTGCTTTTAATAATGCAGGATTTGATCTTTTTGGCAATAGTCTTGTTGGTTTTACTGGAAGTATTATTATGAATTTTGCTGTTATGATTTTGATTATTTTAGGTGGTATTGGTTTTGGAGTTTTGACAGAATCAACCAATGACAAAAGATTTGGTAAATCATCACTACAATCAAAAATTGTTGTAATTATGACTTTAATATTATTAGTTGTTGGATTTTTAGTTCTTTTAGCTTTAGAATTTAATAATCCTGAAACAATGGGAAAATTACCGTTTGGAGAAAAAATATTATCCGCTATGTTTTTATCAGTTACTCCTAGAACAGCAGGTTTTAATACTCTACCAACTAATGCTTTAAGGAGTTCCTCACTGTTTTTTATAATAATTTTAATGTTTATTGGAGCTTCACCAGGATCTACAGGTGGAGGAATTAAAACAACTACTTTTGGGATAATGGTTATAACAATGTGGAATAAAATTATTGGAAAAAAAGATATAGAAATTTATAATAGAAGAATTGATGAAGAAGATGTTTTAAAAGCAATGGCTATTACATTATTGGCAATGGCATTAATTGTATTAATTACAATAGTTTTAACTATTACAGAAAGCAAACCATTTCTTGATATACTTTTTGAAACCGTTTCAGCTTTTGGAACAGTTGGTCTTTCTACAGGAGTTACTCCTACTTTATCTAAAATTGGAAGAATATTAATTATTATGACTATGTTTGCAGGAAGAGTGGGTCCTTTAACATTAGCAGTAGCTTTTGCAGAAAGACAAAGAAAGGGTATTTATCATTATCCAAAAGAAAAAATAATGGTTGGCTAAAAAAGATTAGTAATTTAAAAAATCTCTTCGTTTCTGAAGAGATTTTTTATATTTAACTGAACAAAATTTTTAAAAAATTTACAAATAACTAATTAAATGCTAAAATAATATTAGTATTAATATAATGTTTTAGCTTAATATTGAATTAAAATTTAAAGTAAATAAAGGTAATTGATAAGGAGGAAGAATGATGAAACAATTCGTAGTAGTTGGTTTAGGACGTTTTGGTTCAAGTCTGGCTGAAACTTTAGCAGAAAAAGATTTTGATGTATTAGCAATTGATATAGATGAAGAAATTGTCCAAAATATGTCTAATATAGTAACACATGCTGTAGAGGCTGATGCAACTGATGAAGAAGCATTAAAAACTTTAGGAGTTAGAAATTTTGATGTAGCAGTAGTTAGTATTGGTGATGATATACATTCTAATATTTTAGCTACTCTAATTTTAAAAGAACTAGGAGTACCTTATGTTGTTGTAAAGGCTCAAAACAAATTACATGGAAAAATACTAAAAAAAGTTGGGGCAGATAGAGTTGTTTATCCAGAGAGAGATATGGGTACGAGAATTGCTCATAATTTAATATCTTCTAATGTATTAGATTATATTGAATTTGCTAAAGATTATAGTATAGTTGAGATAATTGCTACTCCTAATATGGTTGGTAATTCACTTGCTGATCTTGAACTTAGAACAAGATTTGGAGTTAATGTTATGGCAATAAAAAGAGGAAAAGAACTCAATGTTACCCCGGGAGCTAATGATAGAATTTTAGAAGGTGATGTATTAGTAGTTATGGGTAAAAATAAAGATTTAGATGCAGTAAAAGAACTTTGAGGTGGTTTTTAAATGAGTAAAAGAAAGTTTTATAAAATTATTACTTATGGATGTCAGATGAATGTCCATGATTCAGAAAAACTAGCTGGTATGTTAGAAAATATGGGTTATGAAAAAACCGAAAATAAAAATAAAGCTGATATTATTTTATTTAATACATGTGCAATTCGCGAAAATGCTGAATTAAAGGTATTTGGAAAAGTTGGTTCGTTGAAAAATCTTAAAAAAGAAAATCCTGAATTGATAATTGGGATAGGCGGATGTATGATGCAGGTTGATGAGATAGTTAATAAAATACATGAAAAATATCCCTATGTTGATTTGGTTTTTGGCACTCATAATATTCATAAAGTTCCGGAGTTGATTAATGAGATAAAAGCGCAAAAAGAAAAAGTCTATGAAGTTTGGCCAGAAGCAGATGGATTAATTCCTGATACTCCAGTAAAAAGACAAGGAGATTATAAGGCCTGGGTTACTATAATACAGGGTTGTAATAATTTTTGTAGTTATTGTATTGTACCTCATGTAAGAGGAAGAGAAAGAAGTAGAAATTTAAATGATATTGTAAAAGAAGTAAAAAATATAGTTGAAGATGGAATAAAGGAAATTACATTACTTGGCCAAAATGTAAACTCATACGGAAATGATCTTGATAATAATGTTAATTTTGCTATGTTATTATCTAAACTAAATAAAATTGAAGGATTAAAAAGAATTAGATTTATGACTTCTCATCCAAAAGATCTTGATTTAGAAGTTATAAAAACTATAAAAAATAATAATAAAATATGCGAACATTTTCATTTACCTGTTCAATCTGGAAGTACGAAAATATTAAAAAAAATGAATAGAGGTTATACTAGAGATGAGTATATAGAATTAGTTAATATGATTAGAAATGAAATTAATAATCCAAGTATTACTACTGACTTTATAGTTGGATTTCCAGGAGAAACTGAAAAGGATTTTGAAAAAACAATTGATCTTGTTAAAAAACTTAGATTTGATATGGCTTTTACTTTTTCATATTCACCTAGAGAAAATACTAGAGCGGCTAAAATGAATGATCAAATAGATGAAGAAGTTAAAGATACTCGATTAAAAAAATTAATGAGTATTCAAAATGAGATTAGTTTAGAAGAAAATAAAAGATTTTTAGGTGAAACAGTAGAAGTTTTAGTTGAAGGTGAAAGTAAAAACAATCCAGAAACATTTATGGGAAGAAGTAGAAGAAATAAACTTATAATTTTCCCAAAAGAAGATGGAATAAAAGGAAAGATTGTGGATGTGAAAATAAATAATGTAAAAAGTTGGACTTTATACGGAGAAATAGTTAATAAGAGGTGATTTTGGTGGCTGAATTAACACCAATGATGAAACAATATAAAAAACTAAAGAAAAAGTATCCAGATGCTATTTTATTTTTTAGATTAGGTGATTTTTATGAAATGTTTTTTGATGATGCTAAAATAGCAGCTAGAACTCTTGATTTAGCACTTACTTCAAGGAATAAAGGTGGTGGGGAAAAGGCCCCAATGGCTGGTATTCCTGCAAAATCTTCAGAAAATTATATTGCAGATTTGATAGAAACAGGTCATAAGGTTGCAATTTGTGAACAAATGGAAGATCCATCTGAATCTAGTGGTATTGTAGAAAGAGATGTTATCCGGGTAATAACACCTGGTACTGTTATTGAAAATGAACTTTTAGAAGCAAAAGAAAATAACTATTTAGCTTCTATAATAGTTCAAGAAAAAAAATATGGATTTTCTTATATAGATATTTCTACTGGAGAATTTAATTTAACAGAATTTAATAGTATACAAAAAATCTGGGATGAAATTGATAGAATACAACCAAAAGAAATGATTATTGACGAAACTTTAAAAGAAATGGATCAATATAAACGTCTAAAAAAAGATATTGACTTTTTAGTTAATTCTAAAAAGAATCTTAATTATAAAAGAGCTTATAATATTTTGACAGACCATTTTGAAGTTAATTCACTATCAGGTTTTGGTTGTGAAGATTTAAATATTGCAACAATAGCTGCTGGTGAAATATTAACATTTTTAGAAGAAACCCAAAAGAAAATATTAGCACATATTAATAGATTAAATACTTATCATCTAAATCAATATATGGTTTTAGATTCTGCTACAAGACGTAATCTTGAATTGTCTACAACAATAAGACAAAATAAAAAAGCGGGAAGTTTACTTGATATTATTGATAAAACTATTACTTCAATGGGAGGAAGACTAATAAAAAAATGGGTTAATCAGCCATTGATTAATAAAGAAAAAATTAATAATAGACTTGATGCTATTGAAGAATTAAAAAATAATTATATGAAATTAGAAAAAATAATAAATGATTTAGAGGGTATATATGATTTAGAAAGAATTTTAAGTAAAATTACTTATGGTAGTGCTAATGCTAGAGATCTTGATTCACTGAGGTTTTCTTTAACTAAATTACCACAATTAAAAGAGGATATTTCAGACCTTTCCTCTTCTTTATTTAAAAAATATCAAAATGAATTTGATGTTTTAACTGATATATCTAAACTTTTGTCTTCTTCAATTGTTGAAGATCCACCAGTTTCTTTAAGTGAAGGTGGTTTAATTAAAAAAGGATACAATGAAGAATTAGATGAACTAAGAGAAACTAGAGGTGAAGGTAAAGATTGGATTGCAGAATTGCAAAAAAAAGAAAGAAAAAGAACAGGAATTTCTTCATTAAAAGTTGGTTTTAATAAAGTTTTTGGGTATTATATAGAAGTAACTAATGCCAATTTAGATAAAGTTCCTGAAGACTATGAAAGAAAGCAAACATTATCAAATAGTGAACGTTATATTATACCTAAATTAAAAGAAAAAGAAGCCCTGGTATTGGGAACTGAAGAAAAAATTAATGATTTGGAATATGATCTTTTTGTGGAGATTAGAGATCAAGTAGGAGAAAATATAAATCGAATTAAAAAAACTGCATCTATTATAAGTAAAATTGATGTTATATCATCATTGGCTTATATAGCAGTTGAAAATAATTATAATAGACCGGAATTAAAAGATAATGATGTTATAAATATTAAGAACGGAAGACATCCAGTAGTAGAAAATATGTTGGATGATGTGTTTGTTCCAAATGATTCTTATCTTGATAAAGATGAAAATAGATTTAATATAATTACAGGTCCTAATATGTCAGGAAAGTCTACTTATATGAGACAGGTAGCTCTTATTGTACTTATGGCTCAAATAGGTAGTTTTGTTCCTGCTGATAATGCAGAAATTGGAATAGTTGATAGAATATTTACAAGAGTTGGAGCTAGTGATGATTTAACTACTGGTCAAAGTACATTTATGGTTGAAATGAATGAGGTCAGTAATATTGTTAATAATGCTACTGAAGATAGTTTGATTATTTTAGATGAAGTTGGACGTGGAACTAGCACTTACGATGGGGTAAGTATAGCCTGGGCTGTTAGTAAATTCATTAATGATCCTGATAGAATAGGAGCACGTACTTTATTTGCTACTCATTATCATGAATTAACAAGTTTAGAAGAAGAGTTTTCTGGAATTAAAAACTCAAATGTTTTAGTTGAAGAAGATGAAGAAGGTGTTCATTTTCTGCATAAAATCGTACCTGGTAGAGCTAATCAAAGTTATGGGATTGAAGTAGCCAGGCTAGCGGGATTACCTAAAGAAATTATTTTAAATGCAGAAAATATTTTAATGAGTCTTGAAAAAGATAATGAACTAGAAAATTTAAAACAAGAAAAAAGAAAAGAAAAATCAAAAAAGAACCAAAAAGAAAAAAAACAAATGGCTTTATTTAGGTCAAATGACCCTATAATATCAAAATTAGAAGAAAAAGATGTCTTAGATATGACTCCGATGGAAGCAATGAATTTTATTTATGAACTAAAAAAAGAATTAAAAGAAAGGGAAAGAAAAGATGCCTGATATAAAACAACTTTCAGAAGAAGTCGCAAATCAAATATCTGCAGGTGAAGTAGTAGAAAGACCTGCTTCAGTAGTAAAAGAATTAGTAGAAAATTCAATTGATGCAGATAGTGACAGAATCTTAGTTGAAATAGAAAATGGAGGCAAGGATTTAATTAGAGTTAAAGATAATGGAATAGGGATTGAGAAAGAAAATATTGAAAAAGCTTTTTCACGTTATGCAACAAGTAAAATAGAAAATATAAGTGATTTATATTCTTTAAATACACTTGGATTTCGCGGAGAAGCTCTGGCCAGTATAAGCTCAGTATCTAAATTAACAGCTTTAAGTAAAGCAAAAGAAAAGTTAAAAGGAGTAAAAATCGTCTACCATGGAGGCAAACAAATAAAAAAAGAAACTGCTGCCTGTCCAGAAGGAACAGACATTAAAGTAGAAGATTTATTTTACAACACTCCTGCACGTTATAAATATTTAAAAACTAAAACTACAGAATTTGGCCATATTAGTAAAATTATTACCCAAGAATCTTTATCTTATCCTGAGATAAAATTTAATTTAAAACATAATAATAAAAATGTTCTTTCAACTCCTGGTAGTGGAGAATTAAAGGATACCATTTATGCTATTTATGGAGATGAAATTTTTTCTAAACTTAATTATTTAGAATTTGAAGATAAATATATAAAAATTGAAGGATATATTTCTGATCCTTCTTTGACCCGTTCTTCAAGAATCCATGAAATGTTTTTCGTTAATAAACGTGCGGTTTATAGTAGAACTTTAAGTAAAGCAGTTGAATCAGCATATAAAGGTTTGATCTCTAAAAATAAATATCCAATTGTATTTTTATTTGTTAAGTTAAATCCTATTCTAGTAGATGTAAATGTCCATCCTGCTAAAAAACAAATTAAATTTAGTAGAAATAAAATAATCAAATCAGTAGTTAAAGAAGGAATTAAAGAAAAACTTAATGAATTAAATCCAGCAGTCCAATATAAAGTAAATAATAATAAATCTTATGAAGATAAAGTAAAAGATAATGAAATTAAAAATGATAAAAATATTAAACTTGATTTTTCTAAGGACAACATTACTAATAAAGATTTAAATACTAAAAATTATAAAGATTCAAGCAATAAAAATTCAAATAAATATGATACTACTAATCAAAATAATAGAAATAACTTTAATAAAAATAATAATTCTTCAAAAGATTATAAAGTTGTAAGAAATAATAATTCTAATAACTTAACAATCAAAAATATTTTCGGGCAGGTATTTTTATCTTATATATTAGTAGAAACTGAGAAAAATTTATATATAATTGATCAACACAATGCCCATGAAAGAATTTTATACGATAATTTTTATAATAAATATAAAAATGGTAAAAATGTTTCTCAAAAATTATTAACTCCAATTAATCTTGAATTAACACCATCCGAAATTGAAATAATCAATAATAATCAGGATCAAATAAAAAAATTGGGATTCGAATATGAATCTTTTGGAGGAAATAGCGTTTTAATACAATCTGTCCCAGAAATAATAAGTAAAAAATCAGTTAAAAATGAATTAAGAGAAATAATAGATAAATTAATAAATGAAGATAATATTGATAATAGTGCAGATATGATAAGTGAAATGATTGAGTTTATGGCCTGTAGAAGTGCTATAAAAGCTGATGAAAAATTAAACAATAATGAAATTAAAAAAATAGTAGTAGATCTTTTTGATAGTTCAAATCCCTTTAGATGTCCACATGGAAGGCCAATTTTAATAAAAATGTCTAGAGAGGATATTGACAGGGGGGTTGGAAGATAATGAGCAATAATCAGGTTTTAAAAAATTATATTAATAAATTACAAAAAAAAGATAATTTAAGATATCCTTTATTCGTAATTTTAGGTCCTACTGCAGTTGGAAAAACAGAATTATCTTTGAAATTGGCAGAAATTTTAAACGCTGAAATTATTTCTGCAGATTCTATGCAGATTTATAAAGAAATGAATATTGGGACAGCAAAAATTTCTAAAAAAATAAGAGAGAAAATTCCGCATCATATGATTGATATTATTGAACCCAATAAGAATTTTTCAGTTGCTGATTATCAAGAATATATTGATAATTTAATTCCTGAAATAATAAATAAAGGTAAGGTTCCTCTAATGGTTGGAGGAACAGGATTATATATTAATGCTGTGGTTGATGGATTTATGTTACCGGATATGGAACCAAATCATGATTTGAGAAAAGATTTAAGACAAAAAGCAAATAAATATGGTAATGAATATGTTCATGATATATTAAAAGAAATTGATCCACCTTTAGCAAAAAAACTTCATCCTAATGATTTACGTCGTGTAATTAGAGGAATAGAAATATATGAAATAACCGGAAAAACAAAAAGTTATTATAAAGCTAAACAGGAAAATAAAAAAGAAAGATATAAAACTATAAAAATAGGTTTAAAAAGAGATAGAGAAGAGTTATATCAAAGAATTAATGAAAGAGTAGAAAAGATGGTTGAAAAGGGATTAATTGAAGAAGTAAAATATTTAAAAAACAAATATAATTTAAGCAAAACTGCCGTTCAAGCTTTGGGGTATAAAGAGATTATAGCATATTTAAATGATGAATATGATATAGAGGAAGCTAAAAGAATAATTAAAAGAGATAGTAGACATTATGCAAAAAAACAATTAAGTTTTTTCAAAAGAGATGAAAAGATAAATTGGTTCAATTTATCTAATGTAAAGCAAACTAAAATATTAAAGAAAATATTTACATTAGTAAATAAAAAATATCAAGTATAATATTTAAAATATGCAGGATATTTGATTAATTTCTTGAATAAGAATAGTAAAAGAAAGGAGAGATTTTAATGTCTAATAAATATGATTTACAAAATAATCTTTTAAATTATGTTAGGAAAAATGAAATTCCTCTTATAGTTTATTTAACAAATGGATTCCAATTACGAGGTAAAGTTCTTGGATTTGATAATTTTACAATAATTATTGAAGAAAATGATAAGGAAAAATTAATTTACAAACATGCTATTTCTACTATTGAAACAGTTAAAAATATTGAAAATTTTGATCAATTACTTAAAGGAAATTCTGAACAGTAAAAGTGACAGCAAAATTGGAGGTATTATGAAGCATTTAGATTTTCTCAAAATACATGGTATTGGTAATGACTTTATATTAGTTGATGGTAGAAAAATAAATTTAGATTATAAGCCTTTAGCTTTAAAATTATGTCCTAGACATTTTAGTATTGGGGCTGATGGTTTAATAATTTTGGAGAATGCTAATAATTATAATAATGATTATAAAATGAGGATATTTAATCCTGATGGTAGTGAAGCTGAAATGTGTGGTAATGGTATAAGAACTTTAATACATTTTATTAAATACTTAGGAATAAATAATAAAAAAAATTATAATATAGAAACTAAAGCTGGTATTATAAGAACTGAAGTACTTTCATATAATGATAAATTTAGTAAAATTAAAGTCAATATGGGAAAAGCTAAATTTCATAAAGATAAAATACCAGCTAATGTAGACAATAAATCTGAAATTAATGATCATAAAGTTATTATTAATGGAAATGAAGTATTTTTAAATTCTTTATCTATTGGAAATCCTCACACAGTAGTATATGTAAATAATATTGATGAAGTTCCTTTAGTAAAATGGGGAAAAGAAATAGAAAACCATGAAATATTTCCTGATAATACAAATGTAGAATTTGTTAAAATTATTAATAAAAATAATTTAGAAATGAGAGTTTGGGAAAGAGGAGTTGGTGAAACATTAGCCTGTGGTACTGGAGCATGTGCTTCAGCAGTTATGTCAGCTAAAAAAGGTTATACTTCTAATAATGTTAATGTAAAATTAAAAGGCGGAAACCTAAAAATAAATTTAAAAGATGATATTATTTATATGACTGGAAATGCAAAATTAGTATTTGAAGGAAAAGTAAAAATTGAATAAAATTTATATTATTTTTGATGCAAAATCCAGGAGTGCTAACTATGAAGATATTTAACAAAAAATATATTATATTAATGATATCTATTTTTATGATATTTATTATGACTGAATCAGCTTATATGGTTGATTGGCAGGATTATAAAGAGCAAAATATAAATAATTTAAAAAATGATATTTCCTTAAAAAAAGAGGTTATTTATAATTATAATCTTGCTATTTCTTATGCCAATTTAGGAGAAATCACAAATTCTCAAAACACACTGGATAAAATTGAGAGAAAATTTGGAAAAAATAAATTTAATAAAATTATATATCCATATATTAAAGAAATAGATTATAATAATACTGAAAATTTATTAGACTTAAATTATGCGGCTTTTTATTATCTTATTAATGAAAATTATACTGAATCATCTAAATATTTTAATCAAATAATAACTATTGAACCAAAAAATGTCTGGGCTATTAACTATCTTGCAGGAAACTATATTATATTAGAAAAATATAAGATAGCTGAAAATTTATTAATAAAAGCTGATAATATTAAATCTAATGAATTTACTAATTTGCTTTATGGTTATATTTATTATGAAAAAGGAAATTATTTAAAAGCATTTTCTAAGTTTTCAAAAACAGGCAATTTAATAGAAGAAAATATATTAGAATAAAATATTTAAGGAGGAACAAATGTATTTAATTGACTATCATACTCATCCCTTATCACATTTAGAAAAAAGAGTTAGACCTTTTCATAATGTAAAATTATTAAAAGAATTTGTTAAAAAAGCTGAAAATAAAGGTATAAAAGAACTTGGATTTTCTGATCATGATCAATTTATTGATGATTTTAATTGGGAGAACTTACTAAAAATAAAAAGAGAAAGTAAAATAAATATAAAATTAGGATTAGAAATAGATTTTATTAGTGAAGAAAAAGAAAGAATCAAAAAAAATATAAATAAGTATGATTTTGATTATATTATTGGATCAGTACATAAAATAAATAGATGGCCTGTAGATCATCCAGATTATATAGAAGGTTATAAAGAATGGAATCTAAAAAAATTATATAAAGAATATTTTTCTATAGTTGAAGAAATGGTAAAATGTAATTTATTTGATATTATAGGACATATAGATTTAATTAAAATTTTCGATAATAAAATACCTAAAAAGGATTTAAATAAGATTATAAAAAATTTATTAGTAATAATTAAAGAAAAAAATATAGCTATTGAAATTAATACAAATGGTTATAACAAACCGGTTAACGAATTTTATCCTTCAGATTATATATTGAAAAAAATTATTAAAATGGATATCCCTATTGTATTTGGTTCAGATGCTCATACTCCTGATCGAGTAGGAGAAAATATAGAAAATGTATATAATAAGTTAAAAAAATTTGATGTAAAAAAAATTGCTACTTTTACTAAACGAAAAAGGAGCGATGTAGATGTTTTTTGACAATAATGGTAATATAACTATTCAAAAATTAATACAGTATCCTAATGATGATTATCAAAAATTAAAGGAAAAAGCTCTAAAATGTGAAAGATGTAAATTAAGAGAAGGATGTAAACAGGTTGTTATGGGAGAAGGTTCTTTAGATAATAAAATTATGTTTATAGGAGAAGGTCCTGGTGCAAATGAAGATAAGATAGGAAGACCATTTGTTGGTAAAGCAGGTAAGTTGTTAGACAAAATATTACATTCTGTAAATATTAATCGTGAAGAGGTATATATAAGTAATATTATTAAATGTCGTCCTCCAAATAATAGGACTCCTTCTATTTCTGAAGCAAAAGCTTGTATGCCAATTTTAAAATCTGAAATAGAATTAATAGACCCTAAAGTAATAGTAACTCTAGGGTCAACAGCTTTAAAATATTTAGTTGATCCAGAAATGTCAATTACAAAAAAACGAGGTCAGTGGATAAAAAGAGGTAATTATTATATATTACCAACTTTTCACCCAGCATATTTATTGAGAAATACTCATGCTAAAAAATCTGTATGGAGAGATTTCAAATTAATAAGAAAAAGTATTGATAGAATTAATGAGTTAAAGGAAAGAGGTGAACTATAATATTTTAAAATTTTCGATATAAACCTACCACTTTTCCTAAGACTTTTATATTTTTACCTAATATTGGTTCATAGCTATCATTCTCTGGTTGTAGTTTAATATGATCTTTTTCTTTATAATATGTTTTAACTGTTGCTTCATCTTCAATCAGTCCTATCACAATTTCGCCATTTTCTGCATGATTTTGTTTTTGAGCAATTACAAGATCCCCATCATGAATACCTGCGTCTATCATACTATCTCCTCTAACTTCTAACATAAAAAAATCTTTTTTACTATTTTTTAAATAACCTGCTGGTACTGGGAAATAATCATCTATATTTTCTTCTGCTAAAACCGGTACCCCAGCTGTAACTTTTCCTACCATAGGTATATATAACATATCTTTTTCTAATTTATTTTCTTGATTTTTATTATTTTTGTATAAAATTTCTATAGCTCTTGGTTTTGATGGATCTCTTCTTATATAGTTTAATTTTTCTAATGTTTTTAAATGACTATGAACAGAAGCTGGTGATTTTAAACCTACTGCTTTTCCAATTTCACGAACAGAAGGTGGATATCCCTTTTTATTAATTTCTTGAACAATATGATCAAAAATCTGTTTTTGTCTATCAGTTAATTCTTCCATTTTAATAGTTCCTCCTTATGAAATAAATTTTCTTAATAATTATTTTGTTTAATAGAATAATATTATCTTTAAATTTAATTATAAGAATATATTAGTATTATTTACTATTATTATAACACATACAATTCATTTTCACAAACAACCGTTCAATTATTTTAGTTTTTTCCTTGACACAAAACAAGTGTTCTGTTATAATTAATAGTAGAACAGATGTTTTCGAACGTAAGTTTTTTTACTTTCAAAAGGAGGAATGAAGATGTATGAATTAAGTGGTGATTATCAAACAAAAGGTAGAAATAATAAATTAAACAAGAAAAGTAACAATTGGTATATTTCTTCTATAAAAAGTTTAAAAAATAAAATATTTTTTATTTTAAAGATTTTGTTAATACTATCAATAAGTGCATTACTGATAGTTGTATTTCAATTTGAATCAATAAGTTCCTCTGAACCTAATATGATTGAAGTGAAAGTTGTAGAAGGTGATAATTTATGGAAGATTGCTGATAGATATTATGGAGATAATACAGATCTAAGAAAAAAAATATTTAAAATCAAAAAAATAAATAAACTTGAAACCGCTATGTTAAAACCAGGTCAAAAAATAATTATTCCAGTCTCTGAATGAACAACAAATAAAAATATCATTTTTAATCAACTTAAATAGCCTTTAAATAGGCTATTTTTTAGTTATTTCTTTAATAATTTCGTAAAATGTTCATTTTACGAAATTATTATGTTTTTTTAAAAAATCAAACTAAAATTATTCCATTATTATAAAAATTGGTTTATAATAATTTTCAATGATTATCTAATAAAAACTATATAATTAATAAAAAAATATTCCTCTTATATTGCGAAAAGCTGATCAATGATACAGTTAATAAAAAACTTTTTCCAATATGAGCGGCTAATAAAAAAGGAAATTTATAAATAACTATATATAAATCATTATATTATAAAAATATTATAAAAACATACTTTATTAACCATAAATTACATTATGTGGAAAAGTATTAACAATTGTGGATAAAAAAGCCTCCTACATGGAATTTTAATTTGTAGGAGGCTTTTGTTTTATATATTGTTGTATTAATCAATATTTTTAGAAGCTAAATTCAATCCAAACCATATTATGATC
>DATFIM010000006.1 GCA_035270125.1 Halanaerobiales bacterium
CCTAAAAACCCAGCTAAAATCATAACTCCTTTATTATGAATTTTACCACTCATATCTGCTTTTCTCTCTATATTTATTATTCCTTCTTTACCCATATAGGTCCTGGCAGTTATACGTGAAGGCTTACCAAAAGCATATTCTCCAGTTTGATAAACAGATAGGCCATTGATCTGACCGGTTTCTTTTCCTTTCACATCCATCAAAATATGTTCTTTAGCAATCATTTCTCTTATTTTTTCTTCACTTAAATTTGATCTTTCTTCTTTTTTATCTAAAGCTTTTTTAACATCTTCCTTTTTCACATATTCATGATCAGCAATTTTAGCCCAGGTGTTAGATTCATATAATACTTCCATAATATCATTAAAACGAGTAGTTAATTTCTCTTTATCACCGGTTAATCTACTACTATATTCGATAACTCTACATACAGCATCTTTTTTAAATTGCTTTATATTTTCCCTTTCACTTATAAAAGAAATAAATGAAGCAAATTTTTTCATGTTTTCACGGTTTCTTTCCATTTCTACATCAAAATCCGCTTTTATCTTAAACAGTTTTTTAAATTCTTCATCATAATTATAAAGAAGTTGATAAATCATTGGATTTCCAATCATTATTACCTTTAAATCAATATCTATTGCTTCTGGCTTTAAGGTCTTAACAGGTATGGACCTGTACTGTTCACCAATGTTTTCAACAACAACTTCTTCATTTATTAAAGTTCTTTTTAAAGTTTCCCATGAAAGAGGGCTGGTTAAAACATCACGAGCCTGCAAAATTAAATAACCACCATTTGCTTTATGAATAGCACCACTTTTTATCATAGTAAAATCTGTTGTTATTGCTCCGAACTGACTTTTTCCTTCTGTTTTTCCAAATAGATTATAATAAGTGGGGTTAGTTTCATTAATAACAGGAGCACCTTCAGTATCTGAATTATCTACAAGTAAGTTTATTTTATATCTTTTAAAAAATGAACCATTATCATTTTGAGGCATTGCAAAAGGTAATTGAGCTTTTTTATCGTCATCTTTATCTTTAAATTTATTAAGATTATCTACAATATCCTCCTTTACATTATCAAGATAACCAGTAACTTCCTCACATCCCTCATATTTCTCTTTCAAATTAGCAATAATTGGTTCAACAATTGAAAGTCCTACCTTTTTTTCAACTTCCTTTAGTTTATCCTGAGCTTCGGTTTTTAGTTTCCGAATTTGTCTCATTTTATTATCCATTTGCTGTTTAATATCAGCATTTTTATCTCTTAATTCCTGCTTTTTTTCCTCAGATAGTTTCTGATAATCTTCCTGTTCTAAAGGATTCCCATCTTCATCTATAGGAACTGGCATAGGACCCTGAGGTGTATTTTTTAAGGTATAACCATCTTTTTTAATTTCTTCTTCAAATTCTTCCATTATTTTATTAGATTTTTTTTGGTATTCACTCATAATCTGATTTTTCTTTTCCTCGTACTCTTCCCCTTCAAAAGCTGCAGGGATTTCTTCTTTAAGTTCTTGTATTAATTTTTCCATATCTTTTTTAAGCTTTTTTCCTATTCCTGAAGGAAGTTTAAGTGCCTGTGGTTTTTCAGAATCTTCAAAGTTATAGACATAACATAAATCAGGTGGAACTTCTTTATCTTTAGACTTATCTTCAGTAGCTTTTTTAGCAAAGGTACTTTTACCTGTTCCTGGTAAACCAGTCATAAATATATTATATCCTTCTTTTTCTACATTTAAACCAAAATCAACTGCTTCTACAGCTCTATTTTGACCAATTATTCCTTCCTCAAATGGTTCAAGTTCATCAGTTGAAGAAAAATTAAAATCAGATAATTCACAACTCCCTTTTAATTCTTCGACATCGATATAGTTTTTTTCACTCATATATTTCCCTCCTAAACAAACTCATATTTCTTATCAGTAAAATATCTGCTTATATAAATAAATTCTTTATAAAGTTATCATATCCTTCTTTATCAGTTAAAACAAATATAAAAACGGCTCTCCTAATTTTATTTAAAAAGGAGAAGCCGCTTAAATTCTAACTATTATTTTTTTATTAATATCTCTTACTTTAATACTTCACCCGTTTATCTGTTACAATAAATATAGTTTCTTCACCAATATTAGTAGCATGATCTCCAATTCTTTCAAGAGATTTAGCAACATTAATAAATTGTATAACCTGATTTATATTTTTAGTTCCTTCATGATCATCAATAAGTTTTACACTTTTTTCGTACAATTCAGTATAAATATTATCTGCATGTTCATCTTTTCGGCAGGCAGCTTCTGCTAATTCAGCGTTTTCAGTAATATAAGCTTCTAAAACAGCATCTAACATATCAGAAACAAGTTCAGATAATTCTGGAATCAAAATAAGGGGTTCTAAATATTCTTCATTTTTGAGTTCCAAAACTGTTTCAGCAATATTAGTAGCATGGTCTCCAATTCTTTCCAAATTAGTAGCAATATTAACAAGGGCAATATTATAGCGTGCATCACTTATTAAAGGTTTGTTAAATGATAAAAGTCTTGAAACTTCTTCTTCTACAGTAATCATATAATTATCAAGTACATCATCTTTATTTATTACCTGTTTGGCCAATTCAATATCCTGTTCATTTAATGCTTTAATAGCGTTTTGTAGCATATCTTCAGCAATCTCACTCATATCACTAAGATCATCTAAAAGTTGTTTCTTTTTCTGTTCATAAATTTCTTCCATTAATTTACTCACGCCCCTTCTTTGAATTTTTACCCTTATAAATAATATTCTTTAATTTAAGACAAAATCCTTCTTTATTTTTATAGTATTCAATCTTTTTTTGTTTTAAATATTAATTAGGATTAAGGCAATTATAGTCATAAATATAGCAGATACTTCTCTTTTGTTAAGTCTTTCCTGAAATATAATGAACCCTCCCAGACTAATCACTACTATACTACCTGCACTAAAAATTGGAAAGACCACTGCCGTTTTTAAGACATCAAGAGCATTTATCAAGAAAAAAGAAGAAAATAAATTCGGAATACCTACCATGATTCCTGTAATTATATCTTCATTATTTATTTTATTTTTATCTTTGATGGTATATAACAAACTAATCAAAAATGCAGTTACAAAAACAAAAAATAAAAATAAAGGTTTTAAGTTTAGTGAGGCATATTTTTGGAATAATTTATTGGAAAATTCAGCAATTCCTCCATAAAAGAAAAGAAATATTAAAGATAAACGTAGAGCCTGTTTCCAATCTTTGTTAAAAGGAAAATTAACAATTATTATAGATAAAATAGCAAGAGAGATTCCCAGCCATTGAATTGAACTGGGGAATTCCTGCCATAAAACTATTGATAAAAGCATTGGCAATAAAATACCAAGTTTAGAAAACACTCCCGAAAGTCCAACACCATCATTTTTTACACTTTTTTGATAATAAATAAAAGATAAAAAGAAAAATACCCCAGCAAAAATTCCTATAAATACAGTCCAACCTAAACTTGCCTTTTTAGAAAAAACATCATTATTCAAAAATATAACACCTGTAAATTCTTTAACTAAATTAACAAATTCTCCACCTTCAAAATAACTGAATAGTCCTTTCCTTAAAATAAAAAACAGACTAATTGCAAATGCTATAAAATAGTTAGAAGTAGTAACCGCTAATCTGTTCATATTATTTCCTTCACTGTGTTTAAAAATAAGAGCTATAGAAGAACTGCATATTATCGCTAAAATTAAATAAATCAACTATTTTCACCTCAATTATAATTTAATAATTCCTGTATATCTTCCCAGGTTATTGAATCTATAGGATTAGGATTATCTTCAATTACTTTATCAAAAATATTTTCCTTTTTCTTTTGAAGTTTTAACATTTTTTCTTCTACTGTACCTCTGGTTATTAATTTATAAACCATAACTCTTTTATCCTGACCAATTCGATGAGCACGATCACTGGCCTGTCTTTCTACCATAGGATTCCACCAGGGATCGACATGAATTACAATATCAGCTGAAGTTAAATTTAAACCTGTTCCTCCTGCTTTCAAACTAATTAAAAACACTTTAGTTGATTCATCATTATTAAAATGGCGAACTCTCTCCATTCTATTTCTTGTACTGCCATCTAAATATTCATAATCAATTCCACTTTCTTTAAATTTATTTTTTATTATTTTTAACATCTGGACAAATTGACTAAATACAATAAGTTTATGTCCACCCTGAATAGCTTCTTCTACAAGTTCCATCAAGGCCTCTATTTTACCTGAATTTGCCTCTTTCTCAAGTCTATCAAGTACCAAAGAGGGATGATTACAAACCTGTCTCAATTTTGTTAAAGCAGAAAGTACATTAATTCTGGATTTATTGAATCCTTTTTCTTCTATTCTTTGTTCTAACTGCCCTTTTAGTTGATCAAGTACTGTTTTATAAGTGTCTTCCTGTAAAGAATTCATATCTACCTTATGAATATTTAATACTTTATCCGGTAATTCTGTCAAAACATCTTCCTTTTTTCGGCGTAAAATAAAAGGAGCTACTCTTTTCTTTAATTCCATTAATTTATTATCATTATCAGCTTTTTTTACAGGGTTGAGGTATTCTTTGCGAAAATTATTATATCCTCCCAAATAACCTGGCATTAAAAAATCAAAAATAGACCATAATTCTTCCAGGGAGTTTTCCAGGGGAGTACCAGTTAATGCTAATCTTCTCTTGGCATTAATCTTTTTTACTCCCTGTGCTCTTTTTGTTCTATGATTTTTAATTCTTTGAGCTTCATCAAGAATACAGGTGGAAAAGGTATAATCAACTAATTTCTCATGATCTCGACTTATAATAGAATAGGAAGTAATAATAATATCAACTGTTGAAAATTCAGACCTCATCTTATCTCTTTCTTCAGGATCACTATGATAAATGAGATAATCCAGATCAGAAAAGAATTTTTCTATTTCTTCACCCCAATTGTGAATTAAAGTTCGGGGACAAATGATCAACGCCGGCTGGTCATCATCTTTACTTTTTAAAAAAGTAAGAGACTGAACTGTCTTTCCCAACCCCATATCATCAGCCAAAATTCCTCCAAAATTATATTTATCAATAAATTTAAACCAATAATATCCTTCCTTTTGATAATCTCTTAATTTATCATCAACCTCCTTTGGAACACTGCTTTCTTTTATTAAATTATCACCGGTTATATCTTCCTCTAGCTGATTATATACTTTATTTCCTTCAAATTCTATTCCATTTTCTTCTAAGATTTTTTTATAATATAATAGATTATAATAATGACTGCGATAATCGCCTTTCTCATCACTTACTGCTAAATTTAAAGCCTTTTTAGCTTTCTTTTCCTTCTCCCCTTCATTTAATAAAAAATAATTATTATCTATTTTTATATAAGCCTGACCCTGATCATTATATTTCATCATTTCCTTAATTTTATTCCGAGAATAAGTTTTTCCTCCTAAATTATAACTAATTTCAAACTCAAACCAGTCAATTTGATCATTATCATTTTCTTTAAATTCAAAAATTGGTTCTAATTCAATTTTATTAATCTCAATATTATCAAAAGCCTCTGTAGTTTCAATTTTCCACTCTTCAGGCACATGAACAAAACCATCTGTTATAAAATTCTGGATAGAAATATCATCTTTAATTACAAAATCATCAGGACTAACATGAAAATTATATCTTTCTAAAAAATTAACTAATTTTTCACATTCTTCTAATTTCCAAACACTCCATAGATTACTATCTTCATCCAATCTTTCATATTCTTTTTCATCAGGTTCAATACTTAATATCTCAGAATTAACATATTTCTTCTGATCTATTTTTACTTCAGTATGACAGGAAATTATTCCTTCCCTATAATCAAATTTTAAAAAAATTTCTGGAAGATGCTCAAGTAATCTATGTTTTTTTAATTTTTTCGGTAAGTTAACCTCAAAATTATCTTTTAACTCTTCTATAATTTCAAATAAAAATTTTCCCTTATTATCTTCTGGAATTTTGACTTTAGCTGGTAATTTTTTTGCGTCTAAATAATCAAACTGTTTAATAGTATTATCTATTACTGTCCAATATACTTTATCAAATTCATCTTCAGATTCATAAATTTCATATTTGCTGTTTACATTAATCTCTATCTCATTTTCATCACCTGTTATATTTAAAATAGGATAAACTTTTTTTCCCACTTTTGCTTTTTTATTAGTCTCTGAAAAATATACTTCATTATTCTCTATTAAGTTAATTAAAAAATTAAAATTCTCTCTATTCTTATTAAAAAGTAGAGAAGCATCACTTCTGCTCTTTCTGGTTTGAATTTGAGCTAAATAATCTATTACAAATTTATCGTTGTTTTTGAGATTGTTTTCTATAAATTCTCTATCATAATAAGGGAAATCTGAATTATGAGCATAAGCCAAAATTTCATCTATCTTTTCTAAACTCAAATCATCAGCACTAATTGTTATTTTAAAATTAACCATACTATCAGTCAAAAAACCTTTTATATAATATTTAAGTAAAACTTCTTTTTTATCTTTAAAAGCCTTTGTCACTTCAAGTAAATTTCTGAATCTTCCTGCACCATCAATCCCCTCATAATCTTCTTTTAAAAATTTATATAAAACTGCAACCTCATGTTTGCAAACATCTCCCCAATCATAGGGACAGTTACAACTATTATTAAAATATAAATCGTTTTCAACAATCCTCAAATCAATTTTTATTTGATAATTATAAGTACCTCTTACTCTTCCTCTGATTTCATATCTATTATCTTCAGTATAATTTATATGATAATCTTTAATTTTTCCCTGTTTATAATAATTTTTCCCTCTTTGAAAAATTCGTCCAGGAACATTTTTTTCAAGCTGGTCAAGTAGTTTCATCTATTAATCCCCTCTATTTCTTGTTATAATATAATTAAAGGAAATTCATTATTTCCATCATATCAATTTTATTTTTAATTGACAAGAAAAGGAGGGACAAAATATGAGAATTGATAAATTTCTCCATAAAATAAAAATAGAAAACTCTCAAAAAGTAAAAAAATTATTGGACCAAACAGATAAAAGTCCAGAAAGAAAAAACACTCCTACCATACCTCAGAATAATCAAGAAACCCCAAAGACTAATGCCAACTCCAGAATAATATCTTTATTAGAAAATTTAAATACTGAACAGCAAAAAGAACTTTTAAATACCCTCCTTAAAATGAATATACCACTTAAAAAAAATAATCTAAAAATATTAATTAATTTAATAAATACGGAGACAATTAATATAAAAAGTGAAGCTTTGATAAAAGCAATGGCAGTTATGCAAAAAGGTGGTCTTAGTCTGGAAGCTCATTTATTAGAAGGAATAAGCAGAAATTTTGATACTGATAATTCTCAAAGTTTAAAAATAATTGAACTACTTAATAATAATTCAACTAATTCAGAATTAAAATCTAATTTATCCAGTCTGTTAATTGACTTGAGTATCAACAACGAGGAGTTAGGTGAAAATTTGAAAAAATTCACCCAAAATTTAGATAAAAGCTTAGAAATACTATTTAAAGAAAATCAAAATAAAAATAATACTGAAAATAAATTATTAAATCAATTTTTAGGCCAAAAAATTTTAAATAAACAAGATACAAATTTTCTTTTGAATTTAGAAATACCTTTATTCTGGCCAAAAGATGACCAAAGCTATCCTCTTTATCTAAAAATATGGCAGGAAGAAAATAATGATAAAAAAGATAATAATACAAAAGAATACAAAATAGCTTTTAATAT
>DATFIM010000007.1 GCA_035270125.1 Halanaerobiales bacterium
ACTATTAAGCTAAAAACATCTTACTATTTCAATATAACCACCTCCTCAATAAATGTAATAAATAATAAAAAAATTATATAATAATCAAAATATGAAAAAATATGTAAATAAATAGCGAAAAAAATATGATTATTCCTCAAATAAGATATTATGAAATTTATTGGCCCAGAAATTAGTGTTCATTTCCATTTTATCTTTCTGAGCCCCAAATCCAATAACATATAAACCAGGTTTTAAATCTACAATTAGATGTTTAAGTTCATGAATTAAGGCTTTTTTGCGTTTTTTCTCATTTAAATTTTTATTAATCAATATATGATATTTACCTTTAGAGGAGTAATAGAGCATTCCCCAGATACCAGGACCTAAACTTACCAGATGTTTTTTAACCTCAGTACCAACAAGAGCAGAAGCTTCTTTACAGGTCAATTACAGATCATCAATTTCTTCATCCTCGATAGCTTTTATTACTCTAATGATTCTTTTTATTTCTTTAGGTTCAAGGTCTCTGGTTTGTTTAAATAATAATTGTAAGTCCTCTCTTTTAGATAATTCCTTCCAAAAATTATAGAGTTCAGGATTATCAGATATAGCTTCAGAAATAGTTCTAACTGGATTTTTTTTATCAATTCTTCCTAAAAGATAATCAGAAGACACACCAAAAATATCAGCCAATTTATTTACTGTCTCATAATTAACTTTTCTTTCTCCTCTTTCATATAAGCCTATAGCTCCTCGGGTTATTCCCAGTTTTTCTGCCAGATCTTCCTGGGTCATATTATTTTCTTTTCTCAATTCTTTAATTATTTTTCCTATCGACATTTTGACACTCCTTTTATTTTTTGCCTAATATAATTATACTACATTATGTATCTAAAGTAAAGAATTAATTTGCATATGTTAATAAAAAATCTTGACAGTAACAATAAGTATCTATATACTGTTATGTATTGGAATATTATTCATTAAAAGGTGTGATTTGTATGAGAAAGGTACTTAAAGAAAAAAGAAAAGAAAGGGGGATGACCCAGGCAGAAATAGCTAAAGAATTTGGTATTACGAGGGCTTTTTACGGTCATATTGAAAGAGAAACTCGTAATCCAACTCTGAATTTAGCTGCAGAGATGGCAGATTTTTTTAATGACAATATTGAAAATTTATTTATTAACTAAAATCTATTAGGAGGATGATATAGTTGCCTTTAATTAGTGGAGACTATCAATCAGAAAATAAATTAAATGAAAAAAGTTTAGATATTAATAACATAATTTTGCAATTAATTTATAAAAGTCAAAAGAATTTACCATTTTCCCTTAATGTCAAAGATCTAGCTAAAATTTTACCTCATAGTAATACTAAAATATATTTAATGCTTGAAAGTGGAGAATTACCTGCCAGAAAAATTGGTGGTAAATGGGTAATATCCAGAGATTATTTTTTGGCCTGGTATTATGGAGTGGATCTAAATGAAACGCAATTATCTAAAATTATGTGATTTATATTTATAATTTTAAAAATATTAAAACTAAACAAGGGGTGTTATTTTGAAATATAGATATAATAGGATTTCAGAAAGATTCTGGACAGATGAAAAAGTTCTTAACTGGGACAATAATACAAAATTTTTGGCTCTCTATTTATTGACCTGTCCTCATAGAAATACCGAGGGATTATTTAGACTCCCAAAACAATATATAATAGCAGATTTAAATTGGGATAAACAAGAGTTAGATAAAGCCTTTAACCAACTGTTAGAAGATGGTTTTATAGAATATGATGAAAAGGTTAAGGTTATTTATATACCAAGGGCTATCAAGTATCAATCACCTGATAATCCCAATCAGGAAAAGTCTGCTATAAGGAAATTAAAAGAGATTCCAAAGACTGAATTAATGGATAAATTTATAACAGAAACAAGAAAACATAATAAAGGGTTTGGCGAACGCTTAGTTAAACAGTTTGGTAAACCTCGAACTCGAACTCAAGCTCTTTCTCGAACTCAATCTCTTAAAAACTCTTCGTCAGGGTTCGGAAAAAATGAAGTGGTAGAAAAAGACTTTCCAGAAGACTCTAAAGCCTATAAAGCAGCCAGTTATTTAAGAGAAAAGATCTTAGAAAACAACCTCAGGGCCAGTGTTCCAACTACAGACTCTGAAGATAAAAGAATGAAAAGTTGGGCTAAAGAGATGGATAGATTACATCGTTTAGGACCTATAGGAGCAAAAGAAGAAGATAACAAAGGCTACAGCTGGAAAGAAATATATCAGCTAATTGACTGGTCACAAAATAATAATTTCTGGAAATCAAATATATTAAGTGCAGCTAAATTTAGAAAACAGATTATCAAACTGGAAAATCGTATGAAACATACTCAAGAAAAAAACAGTGATGAATTATCGATGTTACAGGAACTTTATGCTGATTATGAAGAGGAAGATCTTGAGGAGGCAAACAAAGTCCTATGAAAAAAGCAGAATTAATAAAAATACTTGTTTTTTTGAGTAATGCTTATCCTAGAAAGTTTAAATTTCCTCTTAAAACAAAAAGAGATAATAAAGAATTTATAGAGACCTGGTATGACTTTTTAGGAGATTATGATTACTTAACAGTTAAAAATACTGCAAAAAAGTTAATTATAAGAAAAACTGAATGGCCTCCAACTCTTGGAGAAGTTGTAAAGGAGATAAATCGTAATCAACTTAAGATATTTTAAAAACAAAAAAGTGGAGTGGTTTAAGTGGCGATGAAGGTTAAATATAAGATAAAGGATCTTTTGAAATTATATGTTGAAAAGACCAAAGAATTGGGACACTATCCTACAGCCAGAGAAATCAATGAAGACTCCAATATGCCAGCTTACATGACCTATTTAAGAAAGATTGGTAATGCAAAAAAAAT
>DATFIM010000008.1 GCA_035270125.1 Halanaerobiales bacterium
ATTTTCTATAACATCTGTTACATGCTTTCCTAAAACCTCTTTTTCACTAACTCCCAAAAATTCCTGATAGGCATGATTAAATCTTATAATATAGCCATCTTTATCAACAATTACAATTCCTTCATAGGCATTATCCAGGATAGTTTCCAGGATATCAATATATTTTTTCATTTTTGTTATTTTTTCTTCTTTTGTATCTCCCTGATTATTATCCTGGAAAAACATATTCTTCCTCCTATTATAATAGTTTTCTTTTAGAAAGTTCTATTAAATCATCTAAATTTCCTTCCCAATCAGGTTCAAAGGGAGTACCTTCATCAACTAAAAAGTCTTTTATCAAATATGTTTTCATCCCTACTTTTTTAGCAATCATATCCTCTTTTGAATTATTACCAATCATGATAGCTTCTTCAGAATTAAACTCTATTTTTTGGGAAATTTCACTATAAAATTTGGGGTTTGGTTTTGCATAATGCATCTCCTCATAACAGGTAATATAATCAAAATCAGTTGGATCAATACCTGCCCATCTTATTCTTTCCTCTATAGCTTCCAGGGGAAAAAGAGGGTTAGTGGCTAAAATTAAGTTTTTATCTAATTTTTTTAAGATTTCAATTAACTCCGGAGCTCTTGATTTTAAATCTAATTTCTTTTTTAATTTTGGATACTTATTTTTGTAAAAATCATCAAAACGTTTCATGATTTTATTTTCATCTTCTATATTAAGTTTATTAAAAAATTCCTTTTTAAAAACTTCTTTATTTACTCTTTTCCCATCATTTTTTATCATTTTTTCGGTAGCCTGCATCAAAATCTGAATAAATTCTTCTTTATTTTTCAAATCAGCAAACTCTTCAGTTAAAGCCTGAAAATATAATTTTAAAAAATAGTCCATATCAATAGGTAAAAGAGTTCCATCCAGATCTAATAAAATATTTTTTTCTTTTAACAAAATAATTCACTCCCTCAGGAATTGTTAGAAATCATATCCTGGATTTTATGAATTCTCTTCAGATGTTCTTCATCTTTAAAACAGGCTCCAAAAGCTTTGGTTTCATATTCGCTTTTTTTATCTCGCCCTGAATTACAACTATAATTAATTACATCTTTGATTAGAGCTACCGCCTGTGAAGATTGTTCTGCAATTTCATGGGCCAGTTCCTTACTTGTTTCCAGTAAATCTCGTGGAGTAACAACCTTGTTAACAAGTCCTATCTCATAAGCCTGAGAAGCATCAAAGATTTCACCAGTAAACATAATTTCTTTTGCTCTCCCCACTCCTATTAATTCAGGTAAACGCTGAGTACCATCAAAACCTGGAACAATCCCAAGTCTTACTTCAGGCTGGCCAAATCTGGCTCTGGTACTTGCAACTCTAAGATCACAGGCAAGAGCCAACTCAAGTCCACCACCTAAAGCATAACCATTAATTGCTGCAATTACAACTTTTGGTGTTTTTTCAATTAAATTGCAAATCCGCTGGCCCTGTCTGGAAATTTCCTCTGCTCTTTCTGAATCCAGTTTTTCCAGCCAATCAATATCAGCACCAACAGTAAAGGCTTTTCTTCCTTTTCCCGTGATAATTATTGCCTCAACTTTTTCATCCTCTAATAATTCTTTTATTTTCTTTTCAAAAATATCCAGGAGACTTTGATTATAAGCATTTAATACTTCTGGCCGATTTAAATAGATTATGGCCAGAGGGGGAGTATACTCAATATCCACTAATAACTTAGCCATTATTATCCTCCTTAAGTTTAAAGAAATATATATTTAAAATTAATTATTTAAAGCAGCTTTAATAAAACTTACAAAAAGTGGATGAGGTCTATTAGGACGCGATTTAAATTCTGGATGAAACTGTACTCCGACAAACCAGGGATGATCTTCTAATTCAACAATTTCTACTAATTTTTCATCAGGGGATAAACCGGAGAAAATCATTCCTTTTTCATTTAGTTTATTGCGATATTCATTGTTAAATTCATACCTATGACGATGACGTTCATCAACACTTTCTTTTTTATAAGCTTTTTTAGAAATAGTGTTTTTAACTAGCTCACAGGGATATTTACCCAGACGCATTGTTCCACCTAAATCTTCAATTTCTTTTTGTTCAGGCATAATATCAATAACAGGATACGGTGTTGAGGGATCAAATTCAAAACTATTAGCTTCATTGAGATTTGCAGCATTTCTTGAAAATTCTATTACTGCACACTGCATACCAAGACAAATACCAAAGAAAGGAATATTATTTTCACGGGCATATTTTATAGAATTTATTTTGCCTTCAATACCACGATCACCAAATCCACCAGGTACCAAAATTGCATCCAGATCAGCTAAATGTTCTTCTGGATCTGAATCTTCAAGGTCTTCAGCATATATCAAATCAATTTCTACTTCTGCATCATTGGCAACTCCAGCATGATCAAGTGATTCATTAATACTTATATAGGCATCAGGTAATTCAACATATTTACCAACAATACCTACTTTTACTTTTTTATGTCTAACTTTCATATCTTCAATCATGGATTTCCATTTTTTTAGATCCGGTTTTTCAACTTCATTTTCCAATTCAAATTTTTCAATTACAATATCATCCAGTCTCTCATCTTTTAAAAAGAGGGGTATTTCATAAATATTATCTGCATCAGCCAGTTGAATAACTGCTTTTTTTTCTATATCACCAAATAAAGCAATTTTATCTTTAACTTCTTTGGTAAGATCACGATCTGAACGACAGACAACTGAATCAGGTTGAATTCCCAGACTGCGGAGTTCTTTAATACTATGCTGAGTTGGTTTAGTCTTTAATTCTCCAGCAGTTTTTAAATAAGGTACAAGAGTACAGTGTAGATAAAATATGTTTTTCTGTCCTAAATCACTTCTTAGCTGTCTGATTGCTTCTATAAAAGGAAGACTTTCGATATCTCCAACTGTACCTCCAATTTCAGTAATTACTACATCTGCTTCTGTTTCTTTTCCAACTTTGGTTATTCTATTCTTTATCTCATCTGTAATATGAGGTATAACCTGAACAGTGGCTCCTAGATATTCACCTTTTCTCTCTTTGCGAATAACAGAACCATATACCATACCGGTAGTAACATTGTTATTTTGACTTAAATTAGTATCAATAAAACGCTCATAATGACCAAGATCCAGATCAGTTTCTGCACCATCTTCAGTTACAAAAACCTCACCATGTTGATAGGGACTCATTGTCCCGGGATCCACATTAATATATGGATCAAATTTTTGAATACTGACATTAAGTCCACGACTTTTTAAAATCCGTCCAAGTGAGGCAGCAGTTATTCCTTTTCCGAGAGCAGAAACTACACCTCCAGTCACAAAAATATATTTCGACATTTTTCCTATTCAACCCCTTATTTATTATAATTAAATTAATATATTAAGAATTTTAAATCCTAAATAAATCCCAACAATTCCTGCAATTCCAGGTAATGCAGGTGGTGCGGGAATAGGTAAGTTGAAGAATGAGAAAACTGCTCCAACTAAAGAACCAGTTATAAGAGCTAATAAAGTATCACTCATAACTTAAACCTCCTTATTTTGTTGATTCCCTCGCCCACCCGTTCACCTTTAAAGATGAACAAAATTATTTTGATACTACATTTGATCCGGTGCACTTATTCCAAGTACATTTAATACATTACGTAATACCTGTCTTGCTGCTTTTACTAGATACACTCTTGCTTTTGATAATTCTTTATCATCAGTTATAACTCTACATTTATTATAAAATACATGGAATGCATTTGCCAAATCATAAGCATAATTTGCTACATGATGTGCTTCTTTTCTTTCTGCACTTAATTTTAACATTTCAGGATAATGAGCCATCATTTTCATAAGTTCCATTTCCGCTTCATGAGTAAGATTGCTTAAATCAACTTCAGAATCTAGATCAATATCTTCATCTAAATTTTCCATAATACTTTGGATTCTTGCATGAGCATACTGGATATAATAAACTGGATTATCAGTGTTTTCTTTTTTAGCAAGTTCTAAATCAAAATCAAAATGACTGTCTGTACTTCTCATTACATAGAAGTAACGGGCAGCATCTTTTCCTACTTCTTCCATAACTTCTCGCATAGTAACAAAGTTACCAGCTCTTTTGGACATTGGCACAGTTTCTCCATCACGAAGTAAGGTAACCATCTGGACAACAATTACTTCTAAAGTATCTTTTGGATAGCCAAAAGCCTGAATAGAAGCTTTGACTCTTGATATATATCCATGGTGATCTGCTCCCCAGATATTTATTAATTTATCATAACCTCTTTCCAGTTT
Source organism: Halanaerobiales bacterium (assembly GCA_035270125.1). Lineage (NCBI taxonomy): Bacteria > Bacillati > Bacillota > Clostridia > Halanaerobiales > Halanaerobiales bacterium. The sequence goes on from DATFIM010000008.1 coordinate 4,330, forward strand.
GTTCAAATGATAGGCAATATCGGCAGCTAAGTAAGTTTTATTTCCATCAGATTTAACTACAACTCTGTCTTTATCATCACCAAATTCTGATGCCTTAAACCAAACTGCTTCATTTTCTCGATAAATATATCCTTTTTCTTCAAGTTTTTCAATAGCTTCATCAATCTTATTTTCGTCATGTAAATATCTTTCACTAAACCAGACATCAAAATCTATTTCAAATTCTTTAAGGTCCTTTTTGATTGTTTCTAAACAGCGATCATAGGCAAATTCTCTACAAAATACCAGTTGTTCATCTTCAGGAAGATCTAAAATTTCATCACCTTTTTCTTCCTTTATCTCTTCGGCAATATCTGTTATGTAATCTCCTACATAAGCTTCTTCAGGCATTTCTACATCCTGACCTAAAACCTGTTTATATCTAACTAGAGTAGATTTTCCTAAAACATCCATCTGATTTCCAGCATCATTAATATAATATTCTTTGTCAACCTCAAAACCAGTAGTTTTTAAAATTCTACTTAAAACATCTCCTACTACTGCTCCTCTACTGTGGCCAACATGTAAAGGACCGGTCGGATTAACACTCACAAACTCTATTTGTACTTTTTCACCCTGACCAAAATCAGTTTCTCCATAATTTTTACCATCTTCAATAATTTTGTGAACTGTATCATAAAGCCAGCTATTATCTAAGGTAAAATTAATAAAACCAGGGCCAGCTATTTCAATATCTTCTACTAAATCTGAAGAAAATTTATCTACCAAAATATCAGCTACTTCTCGCGGAGAAGTTTTAAAAGTACTGGCAAGAACCATCGCTAAATTAGTAGCATAATCACCATGTTCTTTTTCGCGAGGTATTTCAACCTCAATTTCCGGATATTCCTTAAGTTCCAGACCCTTTTCCTGAACAGCTTTATCTAAAGCTGTTTTCAAATTTTCTTTAAGTTTCTTTTCCACTTTTGCCATCATATTTTCTGTCATCATCCTTCAACCCCTTTCCTTTGGTAATAAACTTCTAAACTATTTTTTCCTATAACCTCACCCATTAGATATTGAGTATATTCTAATTCAATCTTCCCCTCTGATTCATCTAATTCAATTTGAATATCCTCAGTTTCTACCTCAAGGCTAACCTCCTGTTGATTAATCTGATAAAAACCTTCAGTCTTTTCTTTTTCAACAAAGTCCTGTTTCATTGCTGCTGGTTTGGCTCTCATTAGTAAAACTCTGTTTTCTTCAGGCTCAATTTTAAGAGTAGTTTTAGCTCCTTCAATACCTTCAGAATAATCATTATAAATTAGATAATAAATATTGTTTTTAATATAAAAAAAGCCTTCACTAGAATTTGTTAAAAAATCAGTTTCGGCACCTTCCACATTTTGTCTGTTTTTTATTTCAATATTTACCTCATATTTCATAAAAAAACCCCTTCAAAGTCAAAAACCACAGCTTAACACTGTGGTTTTAATAACTATCTTACACTTTTATTATTATATACTATTTGTTTTCTTTTGACAAGCTCTATTTAAGTCCTAATTTTTTCACTAATCTTCCTTTTGGTGCATAACCAACGATCTTGTCTTTTACTTTTCCATTTTCAAAAACAATCATTGTTGGAATACTTTGAACACCATAACGAGCAGCTGTTGACTGATTTTCATCAACATTTAATTTTGCAACTTTTACTTCATCTGCATATTCACGGGCTATATTTTTCATAACAGGCTCAACCATTTTACATGGTCCACACCATTCTGCCCAAAAATCAACAATTACAGTCTTATCTGCCTTCATAACTTCACGATTAAAATTTCCATCAGTAACTTTTACCGGTTTACTCATTAATTATCTCCTCCATTTAAAAATTGAAATTTATATTATTTTATTTAGGCTATAGCCTTTTTAACTTTACTTACTATTGCTTTAAGTGGTACAGCACCAACCTGTTCAGCAGCTCCATCATTTATTACTGTTTTAGGTACTCCAGATACACCAAACTTATCAGAAAGCTCTGGGAATTCTACTGCTTCAACCATATCTCCTCTTATATTATCATTAACCATTGCCATTTGATGTGCTACTCTAACTGCACGTGGACAATATGGACAACTTGGAGTAATAAATACCTGTAGTTTTACTTCAGAATCTATTTCTTTAATCTTTTCTATCATATCTTCGGGAATATCAGGCACTTCACGAGAAAGATCAATTATACCTTCAATTATAGTATTAAATTCATAACCTGAAGGAATTCCATATAAACGGACTCCCCTATCTTTACCATCTTCATCTACAAAAATTGTAGCAGGAGCCATTTCAATATTGTATTTTTCAGCTTTATCACTATCGAGATCATTTACTTCCAGACTAATTCTATCATCCAATTCACTGATCTCAGTTAATATTGCTTCAGTATCTTCACAGTATTCACAATCATCTTCTTTGGAGAAATAAAGTATATTTACGTCTCCCTCCATTTTATCGGAAAACATATCTTTTATTTTCTTTTGTTCATCTTCACTAATCTTAGGCATCAAACCAACTCCTTTTAATAATTTTTTTTCACGTTTTATTTTCACTATTTAATATTATAACTGATTTTAGAATTTTTGAAGTTAAATACATTACATTTGTGAAAAAAAATTATTATTTTACTTAGGAGGCATTAAGGTTGCCTGTCCTTTAATTACCGCTTTATCTTTTTGATTAGTACAGATTGTTTTCATTACAACTCTATTTTTTTCTTCATTTTTTTCTATTACTTCAACTTCGGCAGTTATAGTATCATTGAATTTAACCGGGGCTCTAAATTCTAATTCCTGTTTTACATATATTGCTCCCGGTCCAGGAAGTTTAGTTCCCAAAACAGTTGAAATTAAGCCAGCACCTAACATTCCATGAGCTATTCGGCCCTCAAACATTGTATCATTTGCATACTCCTCATTAATATGAGCAGGATTAAAATCTCCAGTAACTCCTGCATAATTAACAACATCAGTTTCAGTTATAGTTTTTGTAAAACTTGCCTTTTCTCCCATTTCCATTTCTTCAATACTTTTTCCTTTTAACATTATTATCTCCTCCTCTTGTTATTTGTTATTATTTTCACATGTTGATTTAAAAAATATATTTGCTTTTTAAATACAGGCTCCCCAATTTAGGGGAACCTGCTTATTTATAGTTTTACTCATTCATAAATACATAATATCCTAAATAAGTATTATAAACATCTACTTTACTTACTACTTCATAGGGAGAATGCATTGAGAGAACAGCTGGCCCGGAGTCTAAGACATCCATATTATAATTGGCCATGAATTGAGCAATAGTTCCTCCTCCACCCTGATCAGTTTTACCAAGTTCAGCAATCTGCCAGATAACACCTTTATCATTAAATAAAGATCTAATATGTCCAACAAATTCTGCAGTTGCTTCTGAAGAACCACCTTTACCTCTAGAACCAGTATATTTAGTTAATACCAATCCTTTTCCAAGATAAGCAGCATTGTTTTTAGCATATACATCTGCAAAATCCGGATCAAAAGCAGCACTAACATCTGCAGAAATAGCTTTGGAATTTTCAAGAATTTTTCTTACAATTAATTCACTATAATCATCATAATAACGATCTGTCATTTCTGCTACTGTATTTTCAAAAAATCTAGACTGCATACCTGTACTACCCATACTACCTATTTCCTCTTTGTCTACCAAAAGGGCCATAGCAGTATAAGAAGGATTTTCTAAATCAAGTAAGGCCTGTAGTGCAGTATAACTACATACACGATCATCATGGGCATATCCCATCAATAAACTGCGATCAAAGCCAACATCTCTGGTAGTTCCTGCTGGTACTACTTCAATATCAGCACTTACTAAATCTTCTCCACTTATATTATATTTTTCATCTAATAGATTTAGAACACCTTTTTTGATTTTTTCTTTTTCATCTTCATCATCTTCTACTGGAATACTACCTGTAACAATATTTAATTGCTGGGCATTAATTCCTTCTCCTAATTTTTTCTTAACCTGATCCTGAGCCAGGTGAGGTAATAAATCACTTATATAAAATACTGGATCATCTTCATCCTCTCCAATATTTATATTAATTTTACTACCATCTTCTTTTATTACAACTCCATGGAGTGCAAGTGGTATAGTGACCCACTGATATTTTTTAATTCCTCCATAATAATGAGTATTAAAAAAGGCAAGTTCACCATCTTCATAAACAGGATTTGGTTTTAAATCAATACGAGGAGCATCCATATGAGCCCCCACAATTCTCAATCCTTCTTCAAGATCTTTTTCACCTATAATTGCAGCAATCAAAGCTTTTTCTCTATTTATAGCATAAACTTTGTCACCTGCTTCTAATTTATCTATATCCTCAATATTAATAAAACCTTCTTTTTCTAGTAATTCTACTGAACTTCTGGCAAATTCACGTTCTGTTTTGTTCTTAGATAGAAATTCACCATATTCATTATTAAATTCAAAAATTTCTTCTTTTTCTACTTCTTCCATTTCTGTCCATGCATTTTTTGCTTCATAAGCTTTATTTTCACTCATCTTATTCCTCCTTTTGAAATTAATATCAAAAACAACACTTTAATATTATAACTTAAATATTTTAAAATATCAATAATATTTTTGAAAATTTTATATTTTCACCATGTTTAAAATTATAATTATCAAGTTAAGGTTGTTTTTATTTAATAATGTATTAAAGCATTTTTAATCCTGATAAAACTGGTAAAGTATTTTACTGAACTAATTTAGAAATTTTAATATAATTAAATAAATATATCTCATAAAGAAAGGAGTACTTATATGCAGGGTGATATTTCTATACTAATTGCTTTCACTGCCGGAACACTTTCTTTTTTCTCTCCATGTGTACTACCACTTATTCCATCATATATTACATTTTTAATAGGCGATTATTCAAAACAA
>DATFIM010000009.1 GCA_035270125.1 Halanaerobiales bacterium
TAAAAATTGCAGTAGGTCTTTTTTTATATTATAATAAAACAAAGTACATATATTTAACAAAAATAAGTAAAGATTGTGGGGGAAAAAATATGGAACGATTTAATAGTTACCAAAATATAAAAACTGAATTGGATAAATACGATGATTTTGCTCCTGGCAATCTAAATTCTGAAAAAGTTGAGAAATTAATATATAATTTTAAATCAGAACAAAAGGAAAAGTGGGTTGCTGCTGCCCAAAAAATAGGGGAATTAGCGGCTAAAGGATCTAATCAATTAAAAGATTTTATAGAAGAGAAATTGACTTATTCAGTTAATATTAATCAACAAATTCATGCTTTTACAGCTTTAGGAAGTTATTATGGATACTGCAAAAAACCCTCTCAGGAGGAGTTTGAAATTTTAAATCAGTATCGCGATAGTAGGGAAGAAGGTTCTTATGTACAGAAAAAGAAAAAAATAAAGCTCGATAAATTTTTTGATAATATATTTAAAAATTATAATATGTATAGTGAGTTAACAGCAAAAGTTGATAAGGAGACTGATAGTAATCAGTTAGAAAAAATAAAAGAAATTGAAGAAGAATATATAGAAGATATTGTTATTGATGATTGGCATCTAAATAGTTTAGTTTATGTACTTGATATAATTGCTAATAAACGGGATGATATTATTGGATTTTTAAGAGGTTTAATAAGACGTTCCCATTACAATAATATTTTTATTTTTAATCTTCCATATTTATTTTTGAAAATAGCAAATGAAAAAGAAAATAATATAAAAAAATATCAACCCCTTGCAAAATTAATTTTGGACAATATTGAGAAAAATAATATTGATTTTTCAGAAAGCAGTCATTATTTTAGCATTTTTTATCTTGACCTTATAGATTTTTTGAATATAATTTATCCTGAAAAAAATAAATATTTTAATATTGATTTTTATTTAGAATTACCTTCAAAAGTAGCCAATAAATATAATAGCCTCTGTCATAGTGAGGAAAAAGATGAATATGCAGTTAGAAGAATGATAGAATATGTAAAATCATATTTTAAGGAAGAATTTGCCTGGAAGGCCCTTCCAGATAAAACAAAGAATATATTTTTGATTTTTGATTTATTAATTAAAGATTTGAATAATGGTCTTAATATAAAAGACAAAATTTTGCTTGTATTAGAAGAAAAAGATGAATGGTTAAATAAAAATGATAGATTAATTGATGGTTTTGTAAGAGAATTAAAGTTTTTATATTTCAAAAGACTTGATAATAAAGAAAATTATTCTCAGGAAGTTGAGTTTCAGGTTTATTCTGTAATTGATTTAGTACAAAACTGGAATTGGAGTAGTTTAGCTGATAAAGATATTGCTTCAATAATTATTAATGCTTTTGATATTCTATGGTTTAAAGGAGACAAAGTTGAGAGAGAAAATTTCTTTAAACTTTTTTACACAATTTTTAGTCAGATACCTGATGGAAAAATAATTGAAGAAATGCTTGAATACTGTAAAAATGAATCTTTAAAAGACATAATTAAAATTTATTTAAAAGCTTATCGTATTACTGATCAGGATTCTCCTGAATTCATTAATTATTTTCAATCATTAAGAGATAAAATAAAATCTGAAGATAAAATACCAGATGATGTTAAAGAATTATATGATTATATTTTTAGTGAAAAATTATCTTTAAATAGAAAAACCGGTAAAGAAACCGTAAATGTTTTTGATATTGATACGATTATTAAACTATATGGATTCAAAGAAGAAAGTAGATTACATGATATTAATGTTAGTGAAATGTATGAATTTGAACCTTTACAAAAATATATTTTAAAACCTATATTTAAATATAAATTTATTATGGAAGGTGATTTTCTCTTCGACCTTTATAGTGGATATGGATCAGCCAGAAGTGAAGAAAATTTAATAAAAGAGTTGCAAACTCAGGTTAAGTTAAAAAGTGATAAATTTATTGGGCAGCTTAAAGAAGTTATGGATTATCTTGAGTTCTATAAAGATGATTATCTTTCAGCATTTAAAAATGAAAAAGATCTATCAATTATTGATGACCTTGGAAGAGAAATTTTAGAGAATCTTGATGAATACCAAAAACTTGTAGGTTATTTTTCTTTTCTGGAAAGAGATTTTATTAGAACTACTATTTTACAGGCCAAAAGTATAATTTTTGAAGATAGTCGTTATGTTTCAGAAATAAGTGTGGCTTTACAGAATGGAAATGAAAACAGATTGATAAATATATTAAATAAAGAAATAGGTAAATGGAGGATTAATAAACGATTAAGAGAAAGATATGAAAATATAATTTATAAATATTTTTTAGAAAGAGGAATGTTCAAAGAATATAATAAACAAATGGTACAAAGAAGTGAAAAAATTTCTCCAACAAGAATACTAGCCAGATTTAATAATATTTTAATGAATTATAGGATTATTTTCAGTTTTATTCTAGCACCTTTTTTCTTTTATTTAATTGCAGAAATGTTTTCATTACCTGGTTTAAAAGATAATATTGTTATATTTTATATAGGACTATCTGTATTGGTAAGTTTAATACTATTTTTAATTTCTTTTATAATGGTTATTTCAATGATTATAAACTGGTTTAAAAACAAAAATAGTTATTTACTGAAAAAAGTTGGAAATAGTAAAACCAATATTCCTGAAAAACAATTGAAATATAGAATGAAGTTTTTCCTACCTAAATTATTTGGAGTTATCTTTGTGGTTTATCTTAACTTTACTCTTTCTGATGAAATGTGGACAATAACTCATGGAGTAAATATTTACATGAAAGCTGCTGTTATTGTGATCTTTTTAGTATTTATATATTATTTCATTAAATCTACTCAATTTGATAGTGTACGTCTTTCAGATGAGGTTAAAGGTAAAAGAACAAAGTCAATAATGTCTGCAGGACTTTTTTATAGTTTTTTTGGAAGTATACTTTTTAATTTAATGTATGGAGCCAGTATGTTTAAAAGAAATAGGGGAGAATTAACTGAAGTTGATGCAGTTGATATTTATACTATTGAAAGATTAAATAATTTAATCCCCTTTGATATTAGTGGCTGGCTGGAAAGTTTAAAGATCATTTTACTTAATGATCTCCATCTCCTACCTGAATTATTAGTGTTTTGGATGGTTCAGATGTTCTTTATAGCTATTATCCTTGAATTTTTCTTACAACGAGAAAGAATTGTTAAAAGAAGTTAAATAAATGGAGGTGTATTTTTATGGATCAGGGCAAAGAGGGATATGAAGAATTTAAAAATAAAGCTGAAAAATATGTTAATGATAAAGAAAAGGCTGAAGAATTACTTGATGATGCTCTAAAAAAAGCTGAAAATAATAAAGGCCCGATAAATAAGTTTTGGGATGAATTACAATTGTTTTTTTCAATAATAAAAGATTGGAAAGATGGAAAATATAAAGATATTCCGGTAGGGACTTTAACCATGATTTTTGTTGCAGTACTTTATTTTGTTGTGCCTACTGATTTAGTACCTGATGTTATTCCACTTGGAGGTTTTGTTGATGATGCAGCAGTTATAGCCTATGTAATAAAACAAATAAGATCTGATCTTAATGCTTATAAAAAATGGAAAGGCGAAAATTTAAAAAACTCTAATAATGATGAAGATAAAAAAAGATAATTAATTATATGTATAAAAGGAGGTTTTAAGTATGGCTATTGCAGAGGTTACTGTAGTCCCATTAGGAACTAAAGAAACAAGTTTAAGTAAATATGTTGCAGGCTGTCACAAAGTACTTAAGAAACAGGATAAAGTGGAATATGAATTAACTCCTATGGGTACTATATTAGAAGGTAATTTAGATGATATTTTTGATATAGTAAAAAAATTACATGAAGTACCTTTTGAAGATGGTGCTAAAAGAGTATCTACTACTTTAAATATTGATGATAGACGTGATAGAAATGGAAGCATGAAACAAAAATTAAATTCAGTAAATAATAAATTATCAAAATAAAAGGAGAAATAATAATGGAAATTAGAAAAGCTAAATCATCTGATGTAAAAGGAGTTACTAAGGTTCATGTTGAAAGCTGGAAAACTACTTATAAGGATATTTTTCCAAAGGAATTTTTAGAAAGTATTAGTTATGAAAAAAGACATAAATTGTGGGAAACAATATTAAATAATTCTGGGGAAGAGATAGTATATGTAATAGAAGTGAATAATAATATTATTGGGTTTCTTTCAGCAGGACCAGCCAGAGAAAAAAATTCTAATTATGATATAGAGATATATGCATTATATTTATTAGAAGAATATCAAAATAAAGGTTATGGCCAAAAATTAATAAATAACTTTTTTAACTTCTTAAAGGAAAATGATTATAATTCTGTTTATGTATGGGTGTTAAAAGAAAATTCTGCTACTGAATTTTATAAAAAAATGGGAGCTACAGAGATTAAAGAAAAAGAAATAGAAATTGAAAAAAATAAATATAAAGAAATTGCTTTTGGATGGGACCACCTGTAAAAGGGTGGTTTTTTTTATGCCCTTAATTTTCAAACAATTAAATAAATTTTGTGATTTTAGCAGATTAAATTAATATATTAATATAAAAAGTTAAAAATATTGCATCAAAGATTAAAAAAGTTTAAAATTATAGACAATTGTCTGAAATTTTTATAATATTTTACTCTGCTAAAGCAAATTTTTAACTTTTTCATTAAAAAACTATAATTTTTTAATTAATTTATTAAAAATATTAATATTATCCTTGACAAATTACAAAAATGGGTTTATAATGTAATTAACATATTAAAGGAGGTGAAAAATATGAAAGGATTGAAAAAGTTTTTTATGATAGAAGATAGAAATTATAATAAAGTAAGTAAAGAAGAAAGAAAGCAAAATCTAAAAATGGAAGAATACAGAACTGACGGATTAATGTAAATAAAATTATAAAAAAATATAAATGGGGGTGAAATCATGAAGGGTTTAAAAAGATTTCTTATGATAGAAGATAAAAATTATAATAAAGTAAGAAAACAGGAATCAAAACATAATTTGAAAATCGAAGAATATAAAACAGATTCTCTTATTTAAATAATATTAAGTAAAGGAGGAGATGAGTATGAAAAAGATATTTTTCAACAAATATGATCAGGTTGAAGATAGAGTAAATGAGTACAAAGACTTAGAAATAAGAAAATCGAGTGCAAATGAAGTGAGACTTGTATGAAAACTAAATGTTTAACAACTAAAGATAATAATGAGAAGGTCTCATATAAATTAAATAATGGAGATTTTAATTAGAACCCTCACCAAGAGAGAATAAAGGTGAGGGTTTTTTGTTTTTGTGATATATATCATTGAAATTAATTATTAATAATCATATAATATTAAATAAGTTAACGTTAACTAACTTATTTGTACATAATAGTTAAGATGATCTTCAAAAAATTTATTCAAATTTTAAAAAGGGAGGTTTTTTTCTTGTCAAAAAGACTGAGTAGATCAGAAAGAAGAAGTGAAATTCTAAATAAATCTTTAGAAATTATTTCTGAAAAAGGATTTTACAATTTAACTATAAGAAATATAGCTGCTGAAATAAATATTTCTGAAGCTGCAGTGTACAGACATTTTAAAAACAAAAAAGAAATTGTTTCTATGTTAGCAGAAGAATTCTTTAGTTATGATAAAGAAATTAATAATCTAAATAAAGAAAAAAAATCTTTTGAAAAACTAAGAGAAATTATTTTGTTTCAATTGAAATTATTTTCCGAAAATCCATTAATGACTGCTATTACTTTTCAGGAAGAAATATTTAGAGAATATCCAGAAATTTGGAGTAAATTTAATAGTCATCGTGAAAAAAGAGAAGAACTTATTAAA
>DATFIM010000010.1 GCA_035270125.1 Halanaerobiales bacterium
TTGTTTTTATGTCATAGAAATTTCATCAAGTTCAATATTTTCCATCTTATCTTCGACTGTTCTACCTGCATACTGAACAAAGATATACATTGCTATGATTCCTAATGGAAGTGAAAAATAAACAGGGAATCCAAATCCAGCAGGAATGAAGCCAAAGATTATAGCAGCACCTGCTCCTACAAAGGCATAAGGCACCTGAGTTTTAACATGATCTACATGATCAGCACCAGCTGCTGTTGAAGACATAATAGTCGTATCAGAGATTGGTGAACAGTGATCACCCCAGACACCACCAGTAAGCACAGCTGCTATAGAAGGAAGCAGAGGTGCTCCGATTGAATGTGCAAGTGGTACAGCCAGTGGCATTAATATTGCTACTGTACCCCAGGAACTACCGGTGGTAAAGGCAATAAAAGCACCAATAATAAAGATTAAAGTAGGAATAATAAAGGCGGGAATATTACCTTCAGCAATACCTACCACAAAATCAGCAGTCCCTAGCTTTTCAGTTACACTACCAATAGACCAGGCTAAGACAAGTATAAATGAAGCAATAATCATTGACTTAGCTCCATCAACCCAGCCATCTACAATATCTCCTACAGGTATAACATTACCTAGTGAAGCTAATATTCCAGCTGTTAAACTACCGGAAAAAGCAGCCCAGATAAGAACTTTACTGGAATTTGCATTTCCAAAGGCATCCTGGATAGTTTCACCGGCCATTCCGCCTCCATCAAACCAGAGACCAAAGAGAGTTACTAATACAGTAACAATAATTGGGGTTAAAGCAGCAAACCAGCTCATATTTTTACCATCTGGTCCATCCATTTCAGTTAACTCTTTGGAAGCCATCGGTGTAGCATCATCACGAAGAACTTTTCCAGTCTTTCTGGCTCTTGTTTCTGCATCAAACATAGTTCCAAAATCTTTTTTAGTTAAGATAATTATTAATGCTAATATTAGGGCAAAAATACTGTAAAAACGGAATGGAATTGTTTTAACAAATGTAGTATAAGCACTTGTTTCCATTCCAATATTCTGTAAAGCATCATTAATAAGACCTACCTCATAGGCAATCCAGGTAGAAATAGGTGTAATACTGGCCATTGCCGCAGCAGTAGTGTCAGTAATATAAGCCAATTTTTCTCTAGAAACATTCATTTTATCAGTGATTGGTCTCATGGTATTACCAACAATTAAAGTGTTAGAATAATCATCAAAGAAAATACCAATACCTAATAACCAGACTGAAAATTGAGCTTTACGTACAGTTTTTGCCTTTTCAGCAATTGCATCACCGATGGATTTTGCTCCACCTGCTTTACTAATTATTCCAATCATACCTCCCATTGTAATAGTAAAGATTATAATACCTGCATTCCATTCATCTGCAAGAGAGGGAAGCATAAAACTATCAAGAGTTCTATAAAAACCAGCAATAGGATTATAACCATTTAATATTAAAGCTCCGGAAAAAACTCCAACAAAAAGTGACAATAAAACTTCTTTAGACCACCAGGCCAAAAGAATAGCTAGTAGAGGTGGAACTAAAGATAAGATTCCATAATGATCCATAAATAATAACCCCTTCCTTTTTTACCATAATATATATTGCAAATTTTATACCAAGAAATCAGGGGTATATATAAGTTATTTGTAGATTTTAAAAAATTTTAAATTTTTTGTGCAAAAATATTTAATAAAAATGAAAAAATATTTTTCACAGTTCAATTCCATTTCTTTTAGTAATTTAATAACCTGAAATTTGTCGTATGACCATTTTAGTTGTATAATAAAATAAGAGTATAATAATATTTTTATTGATAATTAATAACCAGAATATTCAGGGAGGTAAAATTTTGCAAGAAGTAAATTTAAAAAAATACAGAAAAAAGATGTGGTTCATTTTAAGTTTTGGATTTTTACTTGCATTTTTTCATCGTTATTCAATAGGAGTTTTATCTAATATATTATCTGAAGAAATGGGTTTAACTGCTGCTAATTTAGGTTTGTTAACTTCCATGTATTTTTATGCTTATGCATTTTTACAGGTTCCTGTAGGTATTTTAGGAGATAAATATGGTGTCAAAATTGTAACTACTTTTGGAATGATATTTATGGGAATAGGAGCTTTTTTGTTTGGCATATCTGGAAGTATGTTAACTGTTTCTTTAGCAAGATTATTAATTGGAATTGGCTCAGCCTGTTTTTTTATTTCAATTTTAAAAATGATAGCTATCTGGTTCCCTCCAACTCAATTTACTAAATATAATGGTTGGACTTCTGTAATGGGTAATATCGGGGCATTATTAGCTGCCTCTCCTTTTTCATTTTTTTTGGAAATAGTAAATTGGCGTACATCTTTTTTTATATTTTCAGGAATTTCAATTATAATGGCAATTCTTATCTGGAGATATGTCTATGATTATCCTCAGGAATTAGGATTTAATTTAAAAGAAGAATCTAAAATAGAAAAACGTAGTTTTAAGGAAATTTTAAGTGAGATTAAAGTATTGGCTTCAAATTTACAATTCTGGCTTTATTTTATATTGTTATTTGTTATGATGGGAAGTATAATGAGTCTTGCCGGTTTATGGATTGTACCTTTTATGATGCATACTTATAATTTATCAAGGAGTATAGCTGCTAATTTTTCTTTAATTTTAACTGTGGGTTTAATTACTACTTCTGTATTTTTAGGGTGGATAGAATTGAAATTTAAAAATAGAATTAGAATGATAAGATTTAGTGTTTTTACTGTTACTTTGAGTTGGATATATTTTATTTTTATCCAGGGAGGAAAACCTCCTATTATTCATTTGATATTATTGTTATTTATTATAGGTGGAGTTAGTTTATTTGTAATGGTTACTTTTGGAGTAATAAAAGAACTTTTTCCTCAATTAAAAGGTGGCTCAATGGGCCTGATTAATTTAGCACCTTTTTTAGGTACAATCTTTTTTAATTCTATTATTGGTTGGATTCTTGATAATACCTGGAAAGGGGAAATAATAAATGGAAGTAGAATTTACACTTTAGCTGGTTATCGCCAGGGATTTATGGTGATATTAATTTTGATGATATTGGTAATAGCTTTAACTTTTAGGTTAAAGAAACCTAAAAAATAATAATCTTAAAAATAAAGTATTTGTATAAAAAGGTATTTAAGGAACTTACATAGAATTTTATAATTGTATTGAGAAAGAGGAATAAAAAAGAAATAAGGTGGGGAAAATATGTGGACAAGAGCCGATTTAAAAAGTAGAGCTAAAAAAGTTTTGAAAGGTAATTACTGGCAGGCTTTTTTAGTTAGTCTGGTAATATTAATTACTGGCGGAAGCCATAATCGTGGAGAAGTAGGGAGTAGTGCTGGTAGTTCTGGAGGGGCAGAAGCTAGTGGAGGTGCATTTTTTGATTTTGAGATTGCTTTAATAGTAGGGACAGTGATTTTGTTAATTATAATATTAAGAATATTCATAGGATATGTATTGGAAGTAGGTGGCAGAAAATATTTTATTCAATTATCAGACGGTGAATCAGAAGTTTCCTGTTTAGGTTATGGTTTTAAAAATAATAATTATTTTAATATTTTTTGGACAATGTTATTAAGAAGTATTTTTGTAATATTATGGAGTTTACTATTAATAATTCCTGGAATTATTAAATTTTATGCTTATAGAATGGTGCCCTATATATTAGCTGATAACCCTGAAATGGGTCATAGAAAAGCAATAAAACTTAGTAATAAGATGACTCAGGGAGAAAAATGGGATATTTTTATATTAGATTTATCATTTTTAGGTTGGTTTATTTTAGGGTCATTATTTTTTGGTATAGGGATTTTCTTTGTTCAACCTTATTATGATGCAACAAATGCTGAGTTATATTTAAAATTAAGAAAAGAAGCAATAACTAATAATTTAGTAACTGAAAGAGAACTAAATTTAGAAACTGATAATTAATATTATCCTTCTCTTATTATAAGATTTATCCTACTAGATGGGGTGGATAAAATGGAAAGACTAAAAGTCATCATGCTTGGTTCAGGAAGTATTGTTCCTACTCCAGATAGAAATCATGCTGCAATCTGGATCAGACATGGACAGGATATTATACTCTGGGATTGTGGAGAAGGAACTCAACTTCAATTACAAAAAGCTGGTTTATCTTTTATGAATATTGATAGAATATTTATAACTCATTGGCATGCTGATCATTTTGCAGGATTAATTGGTTTATTAGAAACTCTTCATCTTGAAGGAAGAAAGAAAAAATTGCAAATTTTTGGACCTGAAGCCAATAAGTATTATAATATAATTTCTAATCTTCATCAGGGGAATGCTGGTTTTGAAATTGAGGTTACAGATGTTGATTTTAAAACACCTAAAGAAAAGGTTATAATAGATGAGAAAAATTATAGAATTAAGTCTGTTCCTGCCAACCATAATATTCCGGCTGTAGCTTATTGTTTAGAAGAAAAAGACAGGTGGAATATTGACATGGAAAAAGTTAAAGCTAATAATTTAACTGCCGGTCCAATATTGAGAAAAATAAAAAAAGAAGATAAAATTAACCATAAAGGAAAAACAATAAAATTAGAAGATATAGCAGTTTTAAATAAAGGAAGAAAAATAGTTTATTCCGGTGATACAGCTCCTTCTTTATTAATAGAAAAATTAGCTAAAAATGCTACAGTTTTAATACATGATTCTACATTTATAAATAAAAGTTGTGAACATCATTCAACAGTAAAAGAAGCTGCTCAATTGGGGAAAAGAGCCGGTGTAGAAAAATTGGTTTTAACTCATTATTCTAGAAGATATAAAGATTTAGATATTTTAAAAGAAATAGCATCTAATATTTATGATAAAGTGGAATTAGCTTCAGATTTATCAGAAATTTACAGTTGAAAATTCTAATTTAACATCAAATATTATTTCTTGAGGAGGAATAATAAATGGCACTAGAAAATGAAAAATATCAAAATTTACTTACTATTTTAAGAGATGGTCTTGCTCCTGCCCTGGGGTGTACTGAACCTATAGCTATAGCTTATTCTACTGCTTCTGCAGCTCAAAAAGCTGATGGTAAACTGGAAAAAATTGAAATCAGAGTAAATAGAAATATTTATAAAAATGGTTTAAGAGTAGGAATTCCAGGGACGGGAAAAACTGGTTTGTATATTGCTGCAGCTTTAGGATATTTAATAGGAGATCCTGCAAAAGAATTAGAAGTAATTGAAGGTGTTAATGATAAGGATATAAAAAGGGCTGAAAATTTAATAGATGAAAATAAAATAGAGATAAATATAGTAGAAGGAATAGAAAGATTATTTATTGAAAGTAAAATTATTACTGATAAAAAGAATGCTAGAGCAATAACTATTGATAAGCATCTAAATATAATTGAAATTGAAACAGGTCAAGAATTCAATGAATTTGAAATTCATAATAAAGAAAAAAAAGAATCAGACTATGATCTAAAAGAATATACGCTTAAAGATATTTTTGAGTTTGCAGATCAGGTAAAATTATCTGAATTAGCTATTATAGAGAAAGGTATTAATTTATCTTATGAAATAGTTGAAAAAGGAAAAGAAAGAGGTGTTGCTCTAGGAGATTCATTGCAAAAAATGATTGATAGTGGATTATCTAATGATAATATGATGAATAGAGCTCAATTACTTGCAGCTACAGCTTCTGAGGCTAGAATGAGTGGTTGTAAAAAGGCAGTTATGTCAAATTCAGGTAGTGGTAATCAGGGAATTACTGCATTTTTAACAATTTTAGGAGCATCAGAAGTAAAAGATATTAGTGAAGAAAAACTTTATCGTTCTTTAGTAGTAAGTAATCTAGTAACAATGTATATAAAATCATATTTAGGTGTTTTATCTGCGATGTGTGGAGCGGCAGTTGCTGCTGGTACAGGTTCAAGTGTAGGAATAACCTATATGTTAGGTGGCGATCTTGAAGATGCTTTTCATACTACCCGGAATATGTTAGGAACCATAACAGGAATTATTTGTGATGGAGCTAAAGATGGATGTGCCTATAAAGTTGCCTTATCTTCAAGATGGGCTGTACAATCTGCAATATTAGCTCTAGATAATACTTATATTCCTTCTAAAGATGGAATTCTTGCAGATAGTTTTGAAAAAATAATTGAAAACCTTGGAAGAGTGAATGATGGGATGACCAATACTGATGAGACTATAATGGAAATAATGTTGGAAAATGAATAAAAAAGAAGGTGAAAAACTTGCAGATAATTACAATTTCTCGTCAGGCTGAAAGTTCAGGAGATGCAATAGCTAAAAAATTGGCTCAAAAACTAGGATTCAAATTAATTGATCATGATTATGTTTTTGAAAACTGGTTAGCAGGGGTTGCTAATGATCATCAACTTCATATGTTAAAACAAAGTTCTAAATTTTATAATAAACCTATCGATAAAAAAGCTAAAAATAAAACCACTTTTGCTGAATATATTAGTAATAAAATGCAAGAATTAGCTGAAACTGAAAATGTCGTGATTCTTTGTTTGGGTTCTCAAATTATTTTTAGAGACAATCCTAGAGCTATTCATATTAAAATATTAGCTTCTAAAGAATATAGGATACAAAAAACCTGTAATAAATATGGATTAAATTATGATCAGGCTGAAAGGACTATAGATTTAAGTGACCGAAAACATAGACGTTATTTATGGAGAGTTTTTGAGGCAGATTGGTTAGATCCCACTCTTTATCATATTTGTCTTAATAGTGATGGATTTAATTTAGATGAAGCAGTAAATTTATTAATAACATTAATAGATCAGAAGAAAGAAGATCCTAAACCTCTGAATAAAAAAATTGAAAATATAGTAAAAAAGGATGGGCATGAAGATTATAATTTTGCTCATGCTAGTGAAAAAGAATTTGCAAAAATCCTGGATATGCATCATATAAATTGGGAATATGAGCCAACAGAATTTCCCCTAGAATGGGATGCAGAAGGAAATGTGACAATGGGTATTAGACCTGATTTTTATTTAGCAGATTATAATACTTATATTGAACTAACGACTATGAAAAGAAAGTATGTAACTGAAAAAAACAAAAAAATAAGACTTTTAAGAGAAAATTATCCAGACATTAAGGTTAAAATTGTTTATAAAAAAGATTTTCATAAATTAATAGAAAAATTTGATTTTAATAAGGGAGAAGAAAAAGATGAAAGATAAAAATTTAGGTAAGGTAATTATTACTGAAGAAGAGTTAAAAAAAAGAATAAAAGAATTGGCTGTAAAAATAAGCAATGACTATCGAGAAAATGAGTTAATTATTATTAGTATAATGAAAAGTTCTCTTTATTTTATGGCAGATTTAACAAGAAAACTTGATAATTCAATAAAACTAGATTTTCTTGAACTAAGTCATTATTCTCATAATAATGAATCAGGTGAAATCAGAGTAACTAGAGATTTGGAATTTAGTATTTCTAATAAGGATGTTTTGATATTAGAAAATATAATTAATACAGGATTAACTCATAATTACTTGCGTAAAAATTTAAAATCAAGAAATCCAAAAAGCCTAAAAATTTGTACTCTTTTAAATAATGTAGAGAAAAAATTAGTTGAAATTCCAGTTGAATATAGTGGTTTTGAAATTTCAAGTGGTTTTGTAGTTGGGTATGGGTTGGATTATAAAGAACGGTATAGAAACTTACCTTATATTGTGGAATATAATAGAGATAAATAAAATGTTTTTAAAATGAGTAATATTGAAAGTATAATAAAGATTGAGAATGTAATTGTGAGATATTCAACCCAGAAGCAGAAATAAACAAGTTGACTTTTTATACATTATAATCTATAATTATTGATACAAGGTCCTGAGGGATTCTGAAGATGGACTGTTCAAAAGAGTTTTTTTGAAAAACTTATTCAAGTAAGTCTTGGTGAGATTTAGTGTAAAACTGTAGATCTTACTATTAATGGCAACTTGAAAGAAATTGTCTAAGGGATAGAATTCTTTAGATGATATTTTTTCTGGAAGTCAGATTAATAGTAAAGTAAGTCTAAATCAAACTAATATAGAAAGAATAAGTTAAGTAGAAAAAATAATCATGAGCAGAAAATCAAAGGTTCGTCAGGGCCTTGATTTTTTTGTGTCTTTTTTTAGTAGTACAAAAAATTTTATTTAAAACTTGACAAAATTACTTAGGTATGTTAATTTAAGAACAGATACCACAGATGGGTATATAGCTTTGAAAAATTAATTAGAGAGTTCAAGATAAACAAAAATTTTTATTCATCAATGATAATGACTTTCAATTAATTTAAATAAATTTATAAAAAGGGGATAAATATGATTGAAAAATTTGATTTAAAAAATAGGGGAAATGATATAAGAATAGCATTAGCTGGTAATCCTAATTCAGGAAAAACAACACTTTTTAATGAAATGACAGGAGCCAGCCAACATGTAGGGAATTGGTCAGGGGTTACTGTAGAAAAAAAGATTGGAAAAAGTTTCTATAATGAGTTTGAATTTGAGATAGTAGATCTACCTGGAATTTATTCTTTAGGAGCTTTATCAGAGGATGAAGTTGTAGCTCGTGATTTTTTATTAAATGGAGATTATAATCTTGTTTTAGATATTATTAATTCAGTTAATTTAGAAAGAAATTTATTTTTTACAGTTCAATTGTTAGAAATGGGAGTAGATTTAATTGCAGTTTTAAATATGGCAGATGAAGCTAAAAAAAAGAGAATAAAAATAGATAAAAATAAATTATCTGAAAGATTGGGAATTGAGGTTGTAGAAACGGTTGCTAAAAAAGGAAAAGGTTTAGATGACTTATTTTCTAAAATACTTAAAGATTATGATTCAAAAAAAGAAGCATTAAAAATAGATTATGGTGAAGATATTGAAACTCTAATAACTAAGATAAAAGCTGAATTTAAAAATATAAACTTTTCTGGAATCATTAATCAGCGTTGGTTGGCTTTAAAATTAATAGAAAGAGATCCAGAAATTGAAGAATTCATCAAAAAAGAAGTCGGTAATTCTATATTAAGAAAAATAAAATCTCTTATCTCTAAAAAAGAATTAAAATTAGAAAAACGATTTGAAAGTATAATAACTTCCAAAAAATATGAGTTTATAGATTTAATAATTGAAGAATGTGTTAGTGAACCAGCGGAAGAAGAAAAACCTGATAGTATTTCTGACAAAATAGATAAAATAGTAACAAATAAGTATTTAGGTATTCCAATTTTTATGTTTGTTATGTGGAGTATTTTTAAATTAACCTTTACTTTAGGTAATCCATTAATAGGTTATATAGAAAAGTTTTTTGAGTTAAGTGGAAGATGGATTGGACAATTTTTAATAAATTTAGGTTTCCCAGAAATGTTGACTTCTTTTATAACTGATGGAATAATTGGTGGGGTTGGTTCAGTTTTAGTATTTATTCCAAATATTATACTTTTATTTTTGGCTATTGCTATTTTAGAAGATAGTGGATATATGGCCAGAGCTGCTTATGTGATGGATAAAATTATGAGTAAGATTGGATTACACGGGAAATCATTTATACCAATGATTATTGGATTTGGCTGTAATGTTCCGGGAGTTATGGCTACAAGGACTCTTGATAGTAAAAGAGATAAATTAATTTCAATTTTAATTAATCCACTTATGTCCTGTTCAGCTCGCTTACCAGTATATGTTGTTTTTGCTGGAGCTTTATTTCCAAAAAATGGAGGGTTGGTTGTTTTTTCACTCTATTTAATGGGTATTGTTCTTGCAGTTGTTATGGCAAGTATATTTAATAAGTTTTTCTTCGAAGGAGAAAGATCAGCTTTTATTATGGAACTACCACCATATAGAATACCAACTTTAAAAAGTGTATTTATACAAATGTGGAAAAAAGCCAGTGCATTTGTTAAAAAAGCAGGAACAATTATTTTTTCAGTTGTAGTTTTGATCTGGGTATTGGCTAACTTACCTCTAGGAGTGGAATATGCTTCTGCCCAGAGTATTATTGGTAGATTTGGGCAGTTGATTGCTCCCATATTTGCACCTCTTGGTTTTGGAAACTGGCAGGCAGCCTCCTCTTTAATATTTGGGATTTTAGCAAAAGAAGTAGTTGTTGGAACTTTAGGTGTTGTTTATTCAGCTGGTGAGAGTGGTTTAAGGTCTGTTTTAAGTGCTAATTTTTCTCCTCTGGCAGCTTACTCTTTTATGACTATGGTCTTGATTTATACTCCCTGTATTGCAACTTTAGGAACGATAAAATCTGAAACAAATTCCTGGAAATGGCCTCTAATAAGTGCCAGTTATCTTTTTATTTTGGCCTGGATAGTATCTTTTTTAATTTATCAATTGGGTTCATTGCTTGGTATTGGAATTTAGAAGGAGGAAGCTAAATGGAATATTTATTTTTATCGTTGCTTGGCATAGCCAGTTCCTATTATATAATAAAAAAGCTTTATGGAGGCTTACAGGGAACAGATAGCCCCTGCAGTGATTGTAGTGATCAAGAATGTCCTTTTAGAGATGGAGAATATGATCTAGATTTAAAAATAAATAAAAAAAATAAGTAAAATATTTTTAAAACCTCCTTGTAAATAAAAGTTTCTATAATGTATAATTATAATAGAAATTTGCAAGGAGGTTTTATTATGGCAAAAGAACAGGCAAGAAAATTAATGGATGGTTTTTGTAGAGTATGTCCTCAATGTGATGGTAGAGGATGTGAGGGAGAAGTTCCTGGTATGGGAGGTAAAGGATCAGGTGCT
>DATFIM010000011.1 GCA_035270125.1 Halanaerobiales bacterium
GAACTATATTGCCGGTAAACAGGATGAATTAGGGCTTGTGGTAGAACAGGCTGAAGATGAAATTGCAGCTATTAACATGGCCCTGGGGGCTTCTTATGGTGGGATCAGAGCTATGACTGGAACCTCTGGTGGTGGATTTGCTTTGATGGCTGAAGCAGTTGGCCTGGCAGGAATAACTGAAACCCCATTAGTCATTGCTGAAGTGCAAAGACCTGGACCTGCAACTGGTTTACCAACCAGAACTGAACAGGGTGACTTGTTATTTGCCATAAATGTTTCACAGGGTGAATTTCCTTTGATGGTAATGGCACCTAGAGATCATGAGGATGCATTTTATCAGACATTTAGAGCACATAATCTTGCTGAAAAATATCAGATTCCAGTAGTGATTTTAAGTGATCAATATTTAGCTGATTCTACTGTTAGTATTCCAGAGTATGATTTTTCTGATTTAGAAATAAATCGTCATTTAGTCCAAGAAAAAAGTGGAGAGTCAGAAGAATATAATCGTTATGAAGTAACTGAAGATGGGATTTCTCCTCGAGCCTATCCAGGTCTTCTGGAAGGTGAAGTAGTTTTAGCTGATAGTGATGAGCATGATAAACATGGTTATATAGTTGAAGATGGAAATAAACGTATTGAAATGGCAGATAAAAGAATGAAAAAGTTGGACAAATTAATTTCTGAAGATTTACTTGAACCTGAATATTATGGTGAAAAAGAAATAGATTATCTTTTCTTAAGCTGGGGTTCAACTTATGGTGTACTTAAAGAAACTATAGATTTACTTAATGAAGATGGAATTGATGCTGGAGTATTGAGTTTTAATGATATCTGGCCTTTACCACAAAAAGAATTAGAAAAGTGGGTTGATAAAGATATAGAGCTAATTGATGTAGAAAATAATTCAACTGCTCAGTTCGCAAAATTATTAAGATCTGAAACCAGTATTGAAGTAGACAATAAAATATTAAAATATGATGGTAGACCATTTACAGCTGATGAAGTTTATAATAGATTCAAAAGTGAGGTGAAATAATTATGTTTGAAGAAACTAATAATACTGCCTGGTGTCCAGGATGTGGTAATTTTCCACTCAGAATAGCTCTCAAAGATGCTCTAAATGAACTTGAATTAAAACCAGAAGAAGTAGCAATGTTTACAGGAATTGGACAGGCTGCAAAAATGCCTCATTATTTAAATATAAATGGTTTTAATGGTTTACATGGCCGGTCATTTCCTCCAGCTGTTGGGATGAGAATAGCTAATCATAAAATAAAGGTGATTGTTGAATCAGGTGATGGTTGTAGTTATGGAGAAGGTGGAAACCATATTCTGCATAATATTAGACGTAATCCTGATCTAGTACAATTAGTTCATGATAATCAAATATATGGTTTAACTAAAGGTCAGGCCTCACCAACAACTGAAGCAAATTTAAAAACTAAAGTACAGCCTAATGGTGTAAATGCTGAACCTCTTAATCCAATTAAATTTGCCTTAAGTATGGGAGCAAGTTTTGTGGCCCGGGGCTTTGTTGGAGATAGAGAACACTTAAGTAATCTTATCAAAGAAGCAATGAATCATCGTGGATATGCTTTGATAGATATTTTACAACCCTGTGTATCTTTTAATAAATTAAACACTTACAAGTGGTATAGTCAAAGAGTTAAAAAAATGGAGGACCATGATAGTTCTGATTACTATCAGGCTTTAAAGCTTTCAGAAAAATGGGGAGAAGAGATACCTATTGGTGTCTTCTATAAAGAAGAAAAACAGACTTTTAGAGACAGGTTATCACATTTAGATGATACTCCTTTAGTTGATAAGAGTACAGATCTTGAGGAAATGGAAGATTTAATGAAAGAATTTAAATAAAAAAAGGAGTGATATTTAATGGCTAAAAATGTTTATGATTTTGCTGTTGAGTTTGAAAGAGAACATCGAGACTTCTACAAAGAGATGATTGAAAAAACAGAAGAAAAAAGGCTCAAACAAGTATTTTCAATGTTGGTAGAACAGGAGGAAAAACACGAGAAAATAGTAGAACAATTACGCAATAAGGAAAGAGTGGAACATGTAGAATCTGATATTTTACCAGATGCCAAGAAAACGTTTGAAGATATTGCCAGTGATTTACCGAATAGTGTTTTACCTGATGATCAGGTAGAACTTTATAAAAAGGCACGAGAAATGGAAGAAAGAACCTATAATTTTTATAAAGAAAAAGCTGAAGAAGCTGAATTGGAAAAAATTAAAGAAGTATTTGAAAAATTAGCCGGAGAAGAAAAGAAACATGAAAATATTCTCAGTAACTTAATTGATTTTGTCAATAAACCTAATACCTGGCTTGAAGATGCAGAATGGTACCATCTTGAAGATTATTAATAATTGAATATCTATCAAAAGAGTGGGATTTATTTCCTGCTCTTTTTTTATGGCAAAATTATTATTTTAGAAATTAAATTTTACGAAGATTAACCTTAAAATTTTAATTAATTAAAAATATAATCAAAAATATTTAATTTTTGCTTGACAAAATTGAATTATGAATATATAATAGGAGTGCACTAATGATATGGTGCACTATAATTTATTTAAGAAGGGATGATTTATTTTGAAAAAGAAGATTTTGATTTTTGTATTTATTTTGATAATTATTGCTGGAGGTGTTTGGTTTGTTAGAGGTAGAATGGGGGCTGAGAGTGCTGACAAAGCAGCAGTAGCAGTTGATGTAATTGAGGCTTCACCTGGAAATATCACTACTACAGTTAGTGCTGATGGAAATATAAGGGCAGCAGATACCAAAGAGGTTAAAACAAAAGTTTCTTCTTTTATAGAAGAAATATATGTTGAAAGTGGTGATTTAGTTAAAGAAAATGAGAAAATAGCACGGGTAGAGGATTATGATTTTAAAAATAATTTAGAGGAATTAGAATTCAAATCACAGGAAGCCAATATAAATTACAAACAGCTTCATGAAAAATATACTAAACAGGATGAATTAAATAAACTCAGAATTGATGAAGCAGAAAAAAACTTAGAAATTGCTATTAGTTCTAAAGAAAAAGAAAAAATCAATTTAAATAACCAAAAACAGCAAATATTAAAAAGAATAGATGAAAATAAAGAATCTTTAAAAAATGCAAAACAAAAATTAGAAGATAATAAATATCTTTATAATAAAGGAGCTATTACTAAAAATAATTTAGAAGAAATCCAAAATAGTTATGATAAACAGCTTAAAAATATTAATAATCTAGAAAAAGAATTGAAAATTTTAAATGAAAAAACAATTCCTAATTCTTTAGAATTAGCAGATTTACAAATAGAAAATGCTAAAAATAATCTGAGGTTATTAAAATATAATATTGAAGAAGAAAAAATTGATGAAGAAGATCTTAAACTAGCTGAAATAGAAATTAAAAGGCTTGAAAATAGTATAGCCAAAGCAAAAAAAGATTTAGAAAACGTTATAATTAAGACTCCATATGAAGGAACTATCATAGAAAGTAAATTTAGTGAGGGAAGCAGAATAAATCAGGGAGATATAATAGTAACTTTAGCAAATATTAATGATTTAGAAGCAGAGATTTTTGTTGATGAAATAGATGTTAATCAAGTTAAAATTGGACAAAAAGTTATTTTGACTAGTGATTCTTTTCCCAAAAAAATAGAAGGTAAAGTTGATTTTGTGGCACCTATAAGTACTAAAGTGGGTAATATTAATAAATATAAAACCGAAATTAAATTAAATAAACCTGCTAAATTTTTAAAAGTAGGAATGTTTTTAAATGCAGAAATTACTACAAATCATAAGGAAAATGTAATTACTATTCCATCAATGTCTATTCTTGGAGAAGAAGAAAAATATGTATTTATATATGAAAATAATAAAGCAATAAAGAGAATAGTAGAAATAGGATTACAAAGTATAAGCGAAGTTGAAGTTAAAGGTGTTAAAGAAGGAGAAAAAATAATTTCCGGTCCTTTTAATATAATTCGTAACCTGGAAGATGGAGCTGAGGTAAGTAGTAGATAAATATTAAGTTTAGAGAATAAGTAGAGGTGATTAGATGATAAAAATTAATAATTTAAGTAAAATTTATGGGGAGGGAGAAATAGCAGTAAAGGCTCTGGATAATATTTCTTTTGAAGTTGATGAAGGAGAATTTATTGCAATTATGGGTCCTTCTGGTTCAGGCAAATCTACTTTAATGAATATATTAGGCTGTCTGGATACTCCTAATTTTGGAGATTATTTTTTGGATGAGATGAAAGTTAGTGAATTGAGTGATAAAAAATTAGCAAAAATCAGAAATAAAAAAATCGGTTTTATTTTTCAGACATTCAATCTTTTACCAAGACTTTCTGCCCAAAAAAATGTGGAACAACCTATGATTTATAAAGGTACTACTCGTAAAGAACGAGAAAAAATATCTAAAAAAGTTTTGGAGGAAGTTGGATTAGGGGATAGAATTGATCATAAACCTTCTGAATTATCAGGTGGGCAAAGGCAGAGAGTTGCTATAGCCCGT
>DATFIM010000012.1 GCA_035270125.1 Halanaerobiales bacterium
ATTGACACAGGCAGCTATTCAAAGGTAGCAGAAAAATTAGATTTAACTCAACCGGCAGTTAGTATGCAGATAAAATTTCTTGAAGAAAGATTTGATACTGATTTAATTATTAAAGAAAATGGCAAAATAAAATTAACTCCCGCAGGTAAAGTTGTTTACAGTGAAGCAAAAAAAATTATAAATAGCTGGGAAAAAATAACCTATAGAGTAGAAGAAAGTAAAAATAAATCATTTCAAAAAATTGAAATTGGTTCCAGCACAATTCCATCTGAATATCTTTTACCTGATATTCTGGCAAAGCTTGATTCTGAAAATATTGATATGAAATCTTCAATTAAAGTAGGAGATAGCGAAGAGATGATTGAGCTTTTAGAAAAAGATAAAGTTGATATTATTATTGTTGGTTATAAACCTGAAAATTCTAAATATGAAGTTAAAGAAATTGCAAAAGATGAGTTAAAATTAATTGTTCCTAAAAATCATAAATTTTCAAGGAAAAATGAGATTTCAATAGAAGAGTTAAAAAATGAAAAAATGTTAATTAGAGAAGTAGGTTCAGGGACAAGGAAGGCCATGTTAGAAGGTTTAAAAGAAAATGGTATAAATATAAATGAATTAAATATAAAGTGTGAAATGGGAAGCACAGAGGCTATAATAGCAGGTGTGCAGAGTGGTCTGGGGATATCTTTTGTTTCAAAACTAGCCTCTTCAAAAGCTCATAATTGTAGTAGAGTCCAGGAAGTAGATGTAAAAGGAATGAATTTTAGCAGAAAATTTTATCTTGCCTTTAATAAAAATAGAAAAGATGAAAATATCATAAAGAAATTTATAGAAATTTTTAATATTTAATTTAAAATAATTTTAACCTCCAGTGTAAAAACTGGAGGTTATTGTATTTAAAACTTTTTAAGTTTTTCTAGAGTATATTCAATTTCTTCTTCAGTGTTAAAATAACCAATACTAAACCTTAGTGTTCCCTGGGGGAAAGAGCCTATTGTTTTATGAGCAAATGGTGCACAATGTAGTCCGGATCTTGTCATTATTCCATATTTGTCATCAAGTATAAAACTCATTTCTCCCATGTCTAAATCTTTATATTGAATTGATATAGTTGGTGCCTGTTTTTTATGATTGGCAGGGCCAAATATTTTAATTTTATTATTTTCTTTTAAACCCTTAATAAATTTTTGGCTGAGATTTAATTCGTGTTCTCTTATTTTTTCTAAACCAGTATTTTCTATAAAATCAATTCCAGCTTTTAAACCGGCAATACCAGGTGTATTCATAGTTCCACTTTCAAATTTATCAGGTAAGAAATTAGGCTGGTATTCTTTATCAGAGATACTGCCAGTTCCACCTTCAATTAGAGAATCCATATTTTTAGCAATATTTTTACTTACAGCAAAACCCCCTGTTCCAGGAGGTCCCATTAATCCTTTATGACCGGTAAACGCAAGAATATCAGTATTTAAATCCTGAAAATCTATATCATATAAACCTGCTGCCTGAGCTGTATCTAAGATAAAATACAAATTATTTTCTTTTGCAATTTCTGAAACTTCTTTGACAGGCATTAAAGTTCCAGTTACATTTGAAGCATATGTAATAACAATAAGTTTTGTATTATCTTTAATATAATTTTTAATTTTAGCTGGATTTAAACTTCCATCTTTTTCACACTTCACATAATCTACTTCAATTATTCCTTTCTTTTCCAATCCATATAAAGGCCTTAATACAGAGTTATGTTCCATTGTTGTAGTTATAACATGATCATTATTTTTTAAAATACCTTTTAAGCCCATATTTAAAGCATATGTTACATTATGAGTAAAGATGATTTGTTCTGGGTTAGGTACATTAAAAAAGTCTGCAATATTTGATCTGGCTTCTAAAATTATTCTACCGGCCTTAATAGAATCCTCATATCCACCTCTGCCTGGACTGCATCCTATTTTTTCATAATAATTTAATACAGCTTCTTTTACACCTTCAGGTTTTTTACTGGTGGTAGCTGCATTATCAAGATAAATTTTTCTCATAATAAACCTCCTGATTAAAAAATAATTATATGATTAACTTTCATATTTTAATTATATGATTAAAATAAAAATATATCAAGAAAAATATAAGAAAAATAAATAAATAATATAAAAATACTTTATAACTAAAAAGTTTTATGCTATAATACAGGTGAAATATATCACAATAGGAGGCTAAAAATGAATGATAAAAAAGGAATAATTATTACCGGAGCAGTTATAGGATTATTAGGTGGGCTGTTAGTTAAATTTGGGAATCCAGCTAATATGGGAATTTGTGTGGCCTGTTTTATTAGAGATATTGCTGGTTCAATTGGTTTACATAGAGCAGGGGTTGTTCAGTATTTAAGACCTGAAATTTTAGGTTTTATTTTAGGGGCTTTTATCATTGCCAAAACAAAAGGAGAATTTAAAGTTACTGGTGGTTCTTCACCTATTAGTCGCTTTGTAATAGCGATGTTTGTTATGATTGGGGCTTTAGTATTTTTAGGTTGTCCTTTAAGAATGGTTTTAAGACTTGCAGGTGGAGACTGGAATGCAATTCTTGGAATAGTTGGATTTGTTGTCGGAGTTTTAATAGGGACTCAATTTTTGAAATATGGTTTTACTCTGGGAAGAAGTTATAAGGTTAATAAAACTAGTGGTTATATTTTACCTGGAATAGCTATTTTACTTTTAATTTTTAGAATAGTAAGACCTGGATTTATTATATTTAGTGAAAGTGGCCCAGGTGCTGCTTATGCACCCTGGATAATTGCTCTAAGTGCTGGATTAATTATAGGTATTTTAGCACAGAGAAGTCGGATATGTATGGCGGGAGGTATTCGTGATCTATATTTAATAAAGGATTCTCATTTAATCATTGGCTTTATTTCAATATTTGTTTTTGCTTTTATAGTAAATATTATTTTTGGTAATTTTGATCCTGGATTTGTCGGTCAACCTGCTGCTCATACAGATTGGTTATGGAATCTATTAGGAATGTTTTTAACCGGTTTTGGTTCAGTTCTTTTAGGTGGCTGTCCTTTAAGACAGACAATTTTAGCTGGAGAAGGAAATACAGATTCAGTTGTAACATTTATTGGTTATCTTGTCGGGGCTGCTATTGCTCACAATTTTGGGCTTGCAGCTTCAGGTAGTGGTGTTGGCTTTGCTGGCAAATTTGCTGTGATTTTTGGAATAATAATTGTAACTGTAATAGCTTTAAGTAGTATTAAATATAATAAAATGGCTTAATTTAAAGGAGGAAATTATAATGTTAAAAGTAGATACAAGAGGTAGGTCATGTCCAGAACCTGTTATAATGACAAAAAATGCAGTTAGTGATCTTAAAAAAGGGGATAGTATTAAAGTCTTAATTGGTGAGGAAGTAGCTAAAGAAAATGTTGGAAGATTTGCAAGGAATTCTGGCTGTAATGTAGAAGTAAATAATAAAGGTAATGAGGAATATGAATTGTTGATTACTAAAAAATAATTTTAAGTAAAGGAGAATTCTTGTGAAAGATTATTTTGTTTTATTTACTTTTTATTCAACACATTTAGCACTAGAATTTGAGAAAACTTTAAAATCTGAAAATCTTTTTGTTAAGTTAATTCCTGTACCCAGAAAAATAAGTTCATCCTGTGGATTAGCAGGAAAAATTGATGAAGAAGAAATTTCTCAAGTTAAAAATATTTGTGATAAAAATAAAATTGAATATGAAGATATATATAAAGTTTTTGAAGATAAAAGTAAAGATCCGGAAGTTATTTATAACAATTCATAAAATATTCATATTTTTATAGTAAAATAAAATAGAGAAGTTGTGGAGGTGTTTTTTTGGAAAATAAAAAAATCTTAGTTGTTGATGATGAAGAAAAAATAAGAAAAGTTGTTTCTGCTTATTTAAAAAAAGATGATTATGAAGTTAAAGAAGCAAAAGATGGTGAAAAAGCATTAGAATTAGTGGAAAGTTTTCAGCCAGATCTTATGGTTTTAGATCTAATGTTACCTAAACTTAGTGGAGAAGAAGTTTGTCAGCAGGTGAGACAAAAATCAGAACTTCCAATACTTATGTTAACAGCTAAAAATACTGAAGATGCTAAAGTAAATGGATTTAATTATGGAGCTGATGACTATTTAGTTAAACCATTTAGTAATAAAGAACTTATTGCTCGTATCAAAGCTATTTTACGAAGAAGTGATTATAAAGCTGAAAAAGCTGATATAATAATTTATGATGATGGTCGATTGAAATTTTATCCAGATAAAATGAAAGTAATTTATCAAAAAAAAGAAATTGATCTTACAAATACAGAGTTTAAACTTTTTTATAATTTAGCTCGAAACCCAGAACAGGTTTTATCAAGAGAACAACTTGCAGAAAAAGTAATGGGACTTGAATTTAAAGGATTTGATAGAACTATAGATGCTCATATCAAAAATATTAGAAAAAAGATGGGGTTAGCAAAAAATGAATATATAAAAACAGTATATGGAGCTGGTTATCGTTTTAATGTTAATAAAGAAGGTGACTAAATGAGTAGAATAGGAAAAAAGATAGCAATCGTGATGGTTTTAATAGCTGTTAGTGGTCTTTTATTTGTTAGTTTTTATTTAAATTATAGACTTAATGAAAACTTTAATGAATTCCTTTATAATGAAAGAGTTGAAAGAATAGAAGAAATTGAAACACTAATTGAAAATAGATTTGAAGCCGGTAATAGTTGGGAACAAATAGAAAATATTATTATTGATTTGAAATTCACCAGTGGTTTTGATTACCTTATTACTGATACCCGAGAAAATATTCTTTTTAGCAATATTCAGGGTAAAAGAATGAATATGAGTTCTAATATAGGACACTCTCCTATGGGAGGTAGAAATGATTCTATAAATCTAAAAAATCAAATTGAAAATTTTAATAAAGTTAGCTTAGATAATAATGAGCAAACTTTTGGTTATCTCTACTGGCGTTTGCCTCCTCAACAAAATATAAATAATGAACAGGGACAGATATTTGTAGAAAAAATGAATAGAGTTATAATAATTACTGCAATAATAATTATTATTTTAACTATAATTATAAGTCTCATTTTTTCTAAATATCTAACAGTTCCTATTTTGAAAATGAACAAATTTGCTAATAAAGTTGCTGAAGGTGATTTTGAAAATGAACTGGAAATTAGAGCTAATGATGAACTTACTGAACTGGGAAATTCATTAAATGAGATGACAAAAAAATTGGATCATTTAAATAAAATTAGAAAAAAATCTACAGCTGATCTTGCTCATGAACTTAGAACACCACTAACTACCATCAAAAGTTATCTGGAAGGTATAGAAGACGGAATTTTAAAAGCAGATCAAAAAACAATCTCAGAAATAAATGAAGAGTTGGAACGTCTTGTTTTATTAGTAAATAGATTGGGTAGTTTAACTGATGCTGAAAGAAAAAAAGTCTATATAGAAAAAGAGAAAATAGAAGTTAATAAATTATTAACTAATATTATTCAAAAATTTACTAAAAAAGCTCAAAAGAAAAATGTAGAAATTATAAAGGACTTAGATTATGAAAAAGATTTTTTAATATACACTGATGGTGAAAGTCTGGAGATAATTTTTAATAATCTCATATCTAATGCTGTTAAATATAATAAAAATGGTGGCTATGTAAAAATAACTTCAAAATTGGAAAAAGATTATCTAGTGATTAAAATTGAAGATGATGGTATTGGTATTAAAGAAAAAGATATACCCTATATATTTGAAAGATTTTATAGAGCGGACAGTTCCCGTTCAAAAGAGACTAAGGGAACTGGAATTGGTTTGGCTGTTGTAAAAGAATTGATTGAAGCGTTATCTGGTAAAATAGAGGTAGAAAGTGGTGAAAGTGGTAGTATATTTACAATTTACTTGCCACATGAAAAATAATAAAGTAATCTTTATTGCAAATCAAACAAATAATTGATATTATATTAACAATAGTAATAATTTAATTCTTTAGCAAATTAATGGAGGTATTAAATATGAAAAAGGCAGATTTTTTAAATTATCCATTTAATTCACAAAGAAATACTGTATTTGCCAGAAATGGTATAGTTGCTACTTCTCAACCTTTAGCTGCTCAGGCTGGATTGCGGATTTTAGAAAAAGGTGGAAATGCAATAGATGCAGCAATTGCAACAGCAGCAGCTTTAACAGTTGTTGAACCTACATCTAATGGTATTGGTGGTGATGCATTTTCCATTGTTTATCATAATGGAAAACTATCCGGGCTTAATGGAAGTGGTAGGTCCCCAAAATCTATTTCTGCTAAAAAACTTCGAGATAAAGGACTAGAAAAAATGGAAAAGTTTGGCTGGCTTCCAGTAACCACTCCTGGGGTACCCGGTACCTGGGTTGCATTGG
This sequence comes from Halanaerobiales bacterium, assembly GCA_035270125.1. Lineage (NCBI taxonomy): Bacteria > Bacillati > Bacillota > Clostridia > Halanaerobiales > Halanaerobiales bacterium. The sequence continues at coordinate 6,433 of DATFIM010000012.1, forward strand.
CAGAACGTTATGGAAGACTTGATTTTGAAGACTTATTTGAACCGGCAGTAGAATATGCCCAAAAAGGTTACCCAATTACCCCTACTTTGGGATATTATTGGAATAGAGCCTATAAAGTATATAAAGAAAATCTTAAGGGAGAAGAGTTTGAAAACTGGTTTAAAACTTTTGCTCCTAAAGGTAGAGCACCCAGAATTGGGGAGATGTGGAAATCGGAGGATCATGCTCGTACATTAAAAGAGATTGCTGAAACCAAAGCTGAATCTTTTTATAAAGGAAAAATAGCAGAAGAAATAGCTGCTTTTTCTAAAAAATATAATGGATATTTATCTAAAGAAGATCTGGCTTCTTTTGAAGTTGAATGGGTAGATCCTATTAAAGTAAGTTATAAAGGTTATGATGTCTGGGAATTACCGCCTAATGGCCAGGGTCTTTCAGCTTTAATGGCTTTAGGTATTTTG
>DATFIM010000013.1 GCA_035270125.1 Halanaerobiales bacterium
AAAGTACTTACCCCTTCTTTATGACCTTTTCGACGTGGTAAGCCTTTTTTTTGAGCCCATCTACCATTACCATCCATTATTATAGCAACATGTTTTGGAATAGTCATTACTTTTCCTCCTATATTTAAACTAAGTACCCCCTCAACAGAGGGGGATTTTAATTATAATCTTCATAACTCCATATTATTTTTAGTTTTTTATTATTAATCTTTCTAATATCTATAATTCTTTTTTCACCAGAAGGCTCCATATCTTCATATGGTTTAACTTCCTCTGTTCTAAATTCAAATCCTTTATTTTTAAGTTTTTTTAAAACTATATCATAGTATTCGCCTAAATATTTATCAAAACTTTTAATCACTTAAACCTCCATGATTTCATCTTTTTTTCTTTCAAGAAGTTTATCAATTTTTTCGATATATTCATCAGTTAATTCCTGAATATTATCCAGACCTCTATGATAATTATCTTCCGAAATTTCTCCATCTTCTTCCAAATTTTCTAATTGATCATTTGCTTCTCTTCTAATATTTCTTATAGCAATTCTTCCATCTTCAGCTTTTTCATTTATTACTTTAACCATTTCTTTTCTTCTTTCTTCAGTTAATTGAGGAATATTTATTCTAATTAAATTACCATCATTGTTAGGAGTTAATCCCAAATTTTCTTTCATAATTGCTTTTTCTACATTTTCAATAACATTCTTATCAAAAGGTTCAATAATTAATTGTCTGGCTTCAGGTGCAGAGATATTTGCCAATTGATTAATTGGAGTCTGGGTTCCATAATAATCTACCATAATATTTTCCACAAGTGAAGGTCTTGCCCTTCCTGTTCTTACAGTATTAAACTCCTGTTTTGTGTTTTTATAAGCCTTTTCCATTTTCTTTTCAGTAGCTTTCATTACTTTATTAATCAATTTAAACCCTCCCTAATATATTATAAAATTTTTTAACGAACAAAAGTACCTATTTCTTCTCCCATTAAAACTTTTTTGATATTACCTTCTTCCGAAACGGCAAAAACAATTAAGGGGATATCATTATCCATACATAATGATACAGCTGTTGAATCCATTACCCCCAATGATCTGTTTAGAATATCAATATAACTTAATTCTTTATATTTAATGGCTTCTGGATTGGATACAGGATCTGAATCATAAACACCATCAACACTTTTAGCCATAAGAATTGCGTCTGCTGAAATCTCTGCCGCTCTTAAAGCTGCTGTTGTATCAGTTGAAAAGAAAGGATTACCAGTTCCAGCTGCAAAAATTACTACTCTTCCTTTTTCTAGATGTCTTATAGCTCTCCTTCTAATATATGGCTCAGCAACCTGTCTCATTTCAATTGCAGATTGTACTCTTGTTTCTAATCCAAACTTTTCTATTGCATCCTGGAGAGCAAGAGCATTAATTACTGTTGCAAGCATACCCATATAATCAGCTGTTCCTCGGTCCATACCCCGAGCACTTCCAGCAATTCCACGAAAAATATTACCTCCCCCAACAACTACTGCTAATTCAACTTTTGTCTCATCCACCACATTATAAATTTCTTCTGCAATTTTTTTAATTGTTTTAGGTTCTATGCCAAATCCTTTACCTGCTGCAAGGGCCTGACCACTAATTTTTAATAAAACTCTCGAGTATACTGGATTATCCACCATATAATAACCTCCAATATTATTATTCTCTGAAAATTATAAAATCCCTTTTTCAAAATTTATGTATTTATTATTTATAGATATAAATGCTAGTAAAATTATATAATTAAAATTATACATTTAAAAAAAGAGAACACATAAATGTGTTCTCTTATTAAATTTATTAATTTTTTTCTACTTCAGCTCGGACTTCCGAAACAAAATCTTCTTCCTCAGTTTCAATTCCTTCACCTAATTCATATCTTTCAAATCTTTTCACTTCAAGATTAGCTTCATCAAGAAGTTCTCCGACTGTAATATCAGTATCACGAACATATTCTTGATCTACAAGACAAATCTGAGTAAAATATTTATTAATTTTACCTTCTACAATATTGTCAATGATATGTTCCGGTTTACCCTGATTTAACATTTGTTCTTTATATATTTTCTTTTCTTTTTCAATAACTTCATCACTAACTTCTTCTTTAGAAATGTATTCAGGTGCTTTGGCTGCTATATGCATTGCGACATTATTTGCTTTTTTAATATTTTCTTCAGTATCTTCACCAGCAAATTCTACTAAAACACCAATTTTACCATTCATGTGAACATAACCATGTAAAAATTCATCAGTTTTATACTTTTCAAATCTTCTTAAATTAATATTTTCACCAATACTGGCAATAGCTTCTTTTAATATTGTACTTACATCTTTACTATCATCATCATACCATTTTTCTTCTAAAAGTGAATCTATATCTTTTTTATCACTATCCATAATATGATTTGACATTTCAGAAACTAGATTTTTGAATTTTTCATTTTTAGCAACAAAATCTGTTTCACTATTAATTTCTACAACTAAACCTTTATCACGTTTATCATTAATCATTACATTAACCAATCCTTCAGCTGCAACTCTATCTGATTTTTTAGCAGCATCAGATATTCCTTTTTCTCTCAAATAATCAACTGCTTCTTCTACATTACCATCAGTTTCAGAAAGTGCCTTTTTGCAATCCAGCACTCCTGCTCCAGTTTTTTCGCGGAGTTTTTTAATTTTTTTCATTGAACCCATGTTTTTTTCCTCCTTTATCTTAAAAAAAGGCGTGGTAGAAAGCTAAATCAAGCCCCCACCAACGCCTCCAATAAATTTATTAATTTACTTCTTCTGCATTTTCTTTCTGGGCCTCTTCACTCTGTTCATTTTCTTTAGACTGTTCTCCCTGCTTACCTTCCAGTACAGCATCAGCTATAACACTACTGATTAATTTAACAGCTCTAATAGCATCATCATTACCTGGAATAACATAATCAATCAAATCAGGATCACAGTTACTATCAACAATAGAAACTATTGGAATATCGAGTTTTCTAGCCTCAGACACAGCAATTGATTCTTTACGTGGATCAGTGATATAAACTACATCTGGAAGACCATCCATATCTCTGATTCCACCTAAAAACTTTTTCAACTTATCACGTTCTCTTTCAAGTTCAATTACTTCTTTTTTAGGTAGAACTTCAAAAGTACCATCTTCTTCCATTTCTTCTAATTCTTCCAAACGATCAATACGTTTTTTGATTGTCTGATAGTTAGTTAACATACCACCTAACCAGCGCTCGTTGACATAAGGCATACCACAACGTTCTGCCTCAGTTTTTATAGTTTCTTGAGCCTGTCTTTTAGTACCTACAAAAAGTATTTCTTTACCTTCACCCGCCTGTTCTTTTACATAATCATAAGCCTTATCTATAAGGCGAACTGTTTGCTGAAGATCAATAATGTAGATACCGTTTCTTTCAGTGAAAATATATTGCTCCATTTTTGGATTCCATCTACGTGTTTGATGTCCAAAGTGAACACCAGATTCAAGTAACTGTTTCATATTAACTATTGACATAAAACTTGCACCCCCTTTCCTGGTTTAACCTCCGCTTATTTCAACCTCTACCATATTAAATGGCATCAAAACCAGGTTTAGTTTTGATATCACTTCTGTAATATTAGATTACAGCACCAGTGATAGAGTCCATAAGCGTGTGTATTTTGTACCATTTGCTAGTATACCACAAAACTATATAATTATCAATAATTAAAATTAAACTTCTTAAAAAAATTATAAAATATTGTCATCTTTTCTATGAGAGGTGATTAAAACTTTACCACTATCAGTGTAAAATTTCATTGTTCTACCATAATTTTTTCCAACATCCTCACCTACAATATCAATATTTTCTTCTTTTAAAACTTCTTTTACTTTTATTACATTTCTTTCTCCAACTTTTAAACCAGAATCTTCTCCCCCCATTGAAAACATTTGAGCTCCACCTGCAATTTTAGCAACCATTCTTCGTTTCTTTGCACCATTTTTTTCCATTTTTTCAATCATATATGGAATCCCAGTATCTGCATATTTAGCTGGTTTTAAGTTCTTTTTATTTTGAGGTAACATAATATGTACAAGACCACCAATTTTTGTTCTCTTATCATAAAGAGCAATTCCCACACATGAACCTAAACCTATAGTAATTAAAACGTCTGGTGAAGATGAAATAGCATATTCAGCCATTTTCACCCTGTGTTCTTGTTTATCCACTAAGTTTCAATCCCCAAAGAATTTAGTATTTTTTCAAGAGAACCTAAGTGTGGGATAAGCATAAAATAACCTTCAATTTCATGGTCACCATCTAAAAATTTAGTTTCAATAAGTAAAGTATAGTCACTTGCTTGAGACAAAGGGACCATTGATGAACTTATAACAGCAGCAGCCATATCATGAGCAAACCCAGGTACTGATTGAATCAAATTAAAACCTGTTAATTTGTTTAATGCACTTAAATAAGAGCCACTTAAAATATTACCTATTTCTTTGATAGCAGATATTTCCATTTCATCAATATTATCTAAATCAATTTCTTTATTTAATATACTCTGTAAAAGTCGTTTTGCACTATCTTCACTCAATAAAAATAATAGGCTTGCTGGAGCCTCTCCCATCGCCTGTAATAATATTCCAATTACATCTTGATCTGCATTTCCTGTAACTTCCGGCACTTCAGAAAGGGACAATACTTCAGCAGAAGGTACTGTCATATCAATTTTACAATCTAAGAATTGAGAAAAAGCAGTAGCGGCATTTCCGGCACCTATATTACCTATCTCTTTTAAAGCGTCTTTTTGCATTTCAGTTAAATTTTGTATCAAATCATCGTTAGCCATAAAACCAGAACCTCCTTTATACTTTAATTATTCTCTGTTTCTATGTTTTCAAGTTGTTTAATTTCATCTCTAGTAAGAATTTTATTTAAATCCAATAATATCAATAATTTATTATCATCATCTAGTTTTCCAACTCCACTAATGTATTCCTGATTTACTCCTTGGGTTATTTTTGGAGCTTTGCCTATATTTTCAGTATTTAATCTTATTATACCTTCTACGTCTTCTACTTCCATACCTACTAATGTATTTTCAAATTCAACTATTATTATTTTGCTTTCTTTTTTACGATCAAAATTATTTATTCCCAGTCTTTTATCAAGATTAATAATAGGAACAATTTCTCCCCTCAAATTAGTAACACCTTCAACAAAATCTGGAGCATTAGGAATTGATGTTAATTCAGTTTGATTTATTATTTCCTTAGCCTGAGTAATATCTACCCCAAAATTTTGTTCATCAATTACAAATACAACATATTGATTTACTGATGCTGAATTATCTTCAGATTTATCACTAAAATTTGATAACATTATAAGCACCTCTCTTATAAATATTCTTAGTTTTAATTTCACATTAAATGATTATTTTGATTAAAAAATCAGTCTTTCCATCTATACTATTATTTTTTCGACAAATATATTTAAATCCCTTCCTGAAATTACTAAAAAGATATATTATATAACAAAAGCCCTCAAATAAAAGATCAAATGAGGGCATAAATAAATATTTATATGTTTTTAAGCTTTTAGTTTTTCTAACTCTTCAAGCAAATAATCATTTAATACTTTAATATATGTCCCTTTCATTCCTAAGGAACGTGATTCAATAACTCCAGCACTTTCAAACTTACGCAGAGCATTAACAATAACTGATCTGGTAATACCTACTCGATCAGCTACTTTACTTGCTACAAGTAGTCCTTCTTCACCATCTAATTCTTCAAAAATGTGTTCTATAGCTTCTAATTCAGAATAAGATAATGTGTCAATCGCAATTTGTACAGCTGCTTTCTTTCTGGCTTCTTCTTCTATTTTTTCACTTCTTGATCTTAATATTTCCATACCAACTACAGAAGCTCCATATTCAGCAAGAATAATATCTTCATCAGTAAATTCTTCACCATAGCGAGCTAATACTAATGTTCCTAATCTGTCTCCTCCACCTAAAACCGGAACAATTGTAGTAAGTTTGTTCTCATAAAGGCAATCTTCACCTTCTTTAAATACACATTTACCATCTTTTTGTTCAATATTTTCTTTAGTATTTCTAGTTCGTAATAATCCTTTATTATAACCTTCAGGAAATTTTCCTTTATCAATAACTTCTTCTTCCATAATATCACATTCAAAATCGTCTAATAAACTAAATCCAAGAATTTTACCTTTTTTACTTGCTATATATACATTACAATTTATAGCATTTCTTAATACATCAGCCATTTCTGCAAAATCAACTGCTCTTCCTCCAGATCTTTGTAATAATCTATTTATCTTTCTACTTCTTTCTAATAATGAATTCATTTTTATCTACCTCCATTCAAATTATAAAATATACTTACTTAAATCTTTATCCTGTACTACATCAGCCAATTGATCTCTAACATATTTAACATCAACTACAAACTCTTTTTTATCAATTTCTGGAGCTTCAAAAGATAAATCCTCTAATAGTTTTTCCATTATAGTATGTAATCTTCTAGCTCCAATGTTCTCTGTTTGTTCATTAACTTTAAAGGCAAAAGAAGCGATTTCATCAATAGCCTCAGAAGTAAATTCAATATTAAGATTTTCTGTTTCAAGTAAAGCCTTGTATTGTTTTGTTAAAGCATTTCGTGGTTGTAACAAAATTTCTTTAAAGTTTTCTTTTGTTAAACTATTAAGTTCCACTCTTATCGGAAATCTTCCCTGTAATTCTGGAATTAAATCTGCTGGTTTGGATACATGAAAAGCACCAGCTGATATAAAGAGTATATGATCAGTCTGAACTGAACCATATTTTGTAGAAACAGTTGATCCTTCAACAATCGGGAGAATATCTCTTTGAACCCCCTCACGTGAAACTTCAGGTCCAGAATTTGATTCTCTTCCAGCTATTTTATCTATTTCATCCAAAAATATAATCCCACTATTTTCCACTTTTTCAATTGCATCTTCACTTACTTCATCCATATCAATAAGTTTTTGTGCTTCTTTTTCTTTAAGAATCTCTCTTGCTTCAGAAATACTTACTTTTCTTTTTTTCTTTTGGGTAGGAAAGATATTACCTAACATATCCTGAAAATTAATTCCCATATCTTCCATACCTGAACCTGAAAACATATCCATCATTTTATTATTCTTTTTTTCAACTTCTATTTCTACCATTCTATCATCAAGCTCACCATTACGCAAACGACTTCGTAAACGCTGCCTTCTTTCCTTTAATTTCATATATTGATCACTATCATTTTCTTCTTTTTCTTCATCATTAAACAAAAAATTAAAAGAATTATTATTTTTATTACCATCTGGTAATGGTAGTAATATATCAACAATTCTATCCTCAGCCATTTTATATGCCTTTTCTTCCACTTCTTTCATTCTTTGATTTTTTACCATTCTAATAGCAGTTTCTACTAAGTCTCTAACCATTGATTCCACATCACGACCGACGTATCCAACTTCTGTGAATTTAGTAACTTCTATTTTTATAAAAGGCGCATTTGCAATATTTGCTAAACGGCGAGCAATTTCTGTTTTACCCACACCCGTAGGCCCTATCATCAAAATATTTTTGGGAATAATTTCATCCTGAAGATCAGAAGAAATTTTTCTTCTTCTATATCTATTTCTCAGAGCTATTGCTACAGCTTTTTTTCCATCATCCTGTCCAACAATATATTTATCTAATTTTTTTACAATTTCTCTTGGAGTGAGTTCTTCCTCAATGTTATTTGATATTAATTTATTATCCATCATTCACCTCCTAAATTTCTTCAATGCTTATATTATTATTAGTATAAATACAAATATCTCCTGCAATATTTATAGCTTCTCTAGCTATTTCACTGGCAGATAAATCATTTTTATTATGTTTATATAAAGCTCTTGCTGCAGCCCTAGCATAAGGACCACCAGAACCTATAGCAGTAATATTATCATCAGGTTCTATAATATCTCCAGTACCAGAAATTAGTAAAATTTTCTCTTTATTTGCTACAAGCAATAATGCTTCTAATTTTCTTAACATTTTATCAGTTCGCCATTCTTTGGCCAATTCAACTGCTGCCCTTTCTAAATTGCCATGAAATTCTTCTAATTTGACTTCAAATTTTTCAAATAAAGCAAAAGCATCAGCAGCAGTTCCAGCAAAACCTGATATAACCTCACCATTATACAATCTACGAACTTTTCGTGCACCAGCTTTCATTACAGTTTCTCCCATAGTAACCTGACCATCTCCTGCCAGTGCAACGTTATCTCCATTTTTTACAGCAACAATAGTAGTAGCTTCAATAGGTAATTTCGACAAATTATTACCTCCTCATATTAAATTGTCAAATGATTCAAAATTATTTTTATTCTTTTCAATATAGTAACATATAAAATCAAATAATGTCAAGGTAATTATTTGCAAATTAAAAAATATTGACAATCAACTAATCCTTATTAAATTAGTCTTCATCCGGATCTTTAGTATATCCACACTCTTTGTTGATACATTTATAATATGTGCCTTTTTTTCGACTATGTTTTTCTACCATAAGACTTCCGCATTTAGGGCATTTTTCTTTTACAGGTTTATTCCAGACTACAAAATCACAATCTGGATAATTACTACAACCATAAAATTTTCTCCCTTTTTTGCTTTTTCTCTCTACAATTTCTCCATCTTCACATTCAGGACAATCTACTCCAGTCTTTACTAAAAATGGTTTGGTGTTTTTACAATCAGGATAACCAGTACAGGCAAGAAATTTACCATATCTTCCATACTTAACAACCATTGGCCTTCCACATTCATCACAAACTTCATCAGTTTCTTCTAAGACATTTACTTTATCCATATTTTCATGAGCATCATCAAGTCGCTCTTTAAAAGGAAAATAAAAATCAGATAATAATTCTTTCCAATCTTCTCCTTCTTCAACCTGGTCAAGTCTTTTCTCCATTTGAGCAGTAAATTCAAGATCTGTTACTTCTGGAAAATATCCACTTAATAATTCAGTAACTGTTTTACCTAATTTTGTTGGTTTTAAACTCTTACTTTCTTTTTCAACATAACCTCTAGAGATAATTGTAGACATTGTTGGAGCATAAGTAGAAGGCCTACCTATCCCTTCTTCTTCAAGAGCTTTTACTAAACTGGCTTCTGTATATCTAGAAGGTGGTTTAGTAAAGTGCTGCTCAGGGTCTAAATTATCTAAATCTAGTTTTTCTCCTTCAGTAAATTTCGGTAAAATATCATCTTTTTTATTATTATGTGATAAAACTCTTAAAAATCCAGGAAAAAGAATTTTAGAACCAGATACTCTAAACATATAATCATTAGCAACTTTTATATTTACAGTTAGATTTTTATAAACTGCTGAAGTCATTTGACTGGCTACAAATCTCTCCCAAATTATTTTATATAATCTATATTGATCTCTATTTAAATGTTTTTTCATTTTCTTAGGATCTCTAAATACAGATGTTGGTCTAATAGCCTCATGAGCATCCTGGGCAGAATCATTTGTTTTATATTTTTTATCTTTATTTAATTGATATTTATTTCCAAATTCATCTCCAATATATTTATTTGCATTTTTCTTAGCTTCTTTTGAAATTCTTGTACTATCAGTTCTTATATAACTGATCAAACCAACTGTATCTTTACCTATATTAATACCTTCATATAGTTGCTGTGCTAAATACATAGTCTTTTTTGCAGTAAAACCTAACAAAGAAGAAGCTCTCTGTTGAAGAGTACTTGTTGTAAAAGGTGGGTTAGGGTTTCGCTTCCGTTTTCTTTCTTTAACCTTATCTACAATAAAATCTTCACCTTTAATATCTTTTACAATTTCAGTAACTTCTTTTTCACTTTCAATTCTAAACTTTTCACCTTTTATTCTATGCAAATCAGCTTCAATTTTATTTTTTTCTTTTTTCAGATTTGCAGTTAAAGTCCAATATTCTTCAGGATCAAACTTTTCAATTTCGTCTTCTCGATCACAAATTATTTTCACTGCTACTGATTGAACACGACCTGCACTCAAACCTTTACGAACTTTTTTCCAGAGTAAAGGACTCAATTTATAACCTACAAGTCTATCCAACACTCTTCTTGCCTGTTGAGCATCTACAAGGTCTTTGTCTAATTGTCTTGGATTATCAAGTGCATTTTGAACAGCAGTTTCTGTGATTTCATTAAATGCTATTCTATGATTTTTATCTTCATCAAGTTTTAAAGCCCGGGAGAGGTGCCATGAAATAGCTTCACCTTCTCTATCCGGGTCAGTTGCAAGTAAAACGTCTTTGCTTTTTTTTGCAGCTTTTTTTAATTTACTCAAGGTCTTCCCTTTTCCTCTAATAGTAATATATTTAGGTTTAAAATTATTTTCTACATCTACTCCTAATTGACTTTTAGGCAAATCTATTACATGCCCCATCGATGCCTTTACTTTAAAATCTTTTCCTAAAAACTTATTAATTGTTTTAGCTTTAGCTGGAGACTCTACAATAACTAAAGTAGATTCTCTGCTTTTCTTAGCCACAATTACACCTCCAAAATTAATTTACAAATTTATATTTTTCTTCAATAATTTCATTAAATTCAGGTATATCTTTTAAAATAGATTCAAGACGTACTTTATCATCAACTATATCCTGTAATGTACTCCATAAATCTTTTATCTGTATAGAACCAGTATATACATTTTTTACTGTTCGTGTTATAAGTTTTTCACTTTCCTCTGGAGATAATATATTCTTAGCTATCAATCTATATATTAAACCCTGCAACTTGAGAGGAAGGTACATTTTTTCAGAAAAAGTAAAAATACGATTATAAATTATATCTTTATTTTCATTAGCTCCCCATATATTTTCTTCAGAAATATTTTCATCAGATAAAATCAAAGCAAAAGCTTCATCTATATCCTCTAATTCATAACCCTGATCAACTAATTCTGTTATTATTTCTTCCTGATCAATATATTCATCTTTAAGCATTTTTTTAACTATTAAACTTACAATTTCTATAACATTATCATTCATGAGTTTTGACAGGTCTAACCTATCTTTCCCTCCTTTAATTACAAATTATTCATTTTATTTATCAATTTGATTATAACTAGTATAAATTATAGAGGTTTTAATAGCTTTTGTAAACCCTTAAAGACATATTTTTTTGAAGAATTTAACTCTATTAATTCTTTTAACTCTAACTTTAATAAAACTGAACTTAAATTATTTTTATTTATTTCGGTCATTTCATAAATCTGATCAAAATATAATTCATTGTTAATTTGAAAGATTTTTATAATTTTTTCTTCCATTTTACTAAGTTCAGGATAATTAATTCCTGTTTTTTCTTCTTTATCATAAAAAAACATCTCTTCAATTACATCTTGATAAGAAGTTACTATCTTAGCTCCCTCTTTAATTAAATTATTACAACCTTTACTTTGAGTTCTGTCAATATTTCCTGGAACAGCAAAAACTTCTCTTCCTTGTTCTAAGGCAAAATCTGATGTTATTAATGAACCACTTTTATAAGCAGCCTCAACTACTATAACTCCCTGACATAGTCCACTAATTAGTCTATTTCGTCTTGGAAAATACCCAGGGATTGGTTTTATCCCCGGTGGAAATTCACTTACTATTAATCCACTTTTTAATATATCTTTATATAAATCATTATTTTCTGGAGGATACACATAATCTACTCCAGAAGCAAGTACTGCTATTGTATTCCCAGAAACTCTTATTGCACCTTTATGACCTGCACTATCTATACCTCTGGCCATACCACTCACAATTGTAATCCCTCTTGCTGCCAATTTTGAGGCTAAATTCATTGCTATTTTTTTACCATATAAACTTGCTCTTCTGGCACCTACTATAGCCATAAAATTGCCATAAAAATCTCCACTACCTTTATAATATAATACCGGTGGAGGATCATAAATTTCTTTTAATAACATCGGATATTTATCATCATTTAAAGTTACAAATTCAATATTACTTTCAGCTAATTTTTCTATTTCTTTATCCAAATTTAATTTATTTTTACTGGATATTATCTTCTCTATTTTTTTATGACCTAAGCCCTTGATTTTTCTTAATTGATTTCTATCAATTTCCCAAATTTTTTTAGGGGATTTGAATTTTTTTAATAATTTACTAATAAAAATAGGGCCAAGTCCTTCAAGTTTACTTAAACCAATCCAGTATTTTTTATTATTCATAATTTCCCTCCTTATTACTTATTATATAATAATTAGATAATAAGTAATATTTTTCCTGCATAATTGCTTATTTATTTTTAAG
>DATFIM010000014.1 GCA_035270125.1 Halanaerobiales bacterium
GTATGTAGAAGAGATGGCCCTGGGGAGGGCTTATTGTGAAGGGCTTATTGACGGATTGGACGAAGTATCTGAAATTACTTTTCTTAATGATAAAAATATAATAAAAATAAGAAGTAAAAAAGATTTTAAGAGTAAGAATAAAATTAACAAAGAAAAAGATGATTATTTTAATAAAAATAAAATAAAACCTTCTTTAATATTTAAAATCATTAATGACCTTAGTTCTAAATCGAAAATATTTCAAAAAACAGGCGGAGTTCATAATGCTCTATTAGCAGATGAAAAAGGAGAAATAATTGCATTTAGAGAGGATATAGCAAGACATAATACTGTTGATAAAATAATAGCTTATATTTTGAAAAATAATTTTGACATTTCTAATAAAATTCTAGCTCTTAGCTGTCGCATTTCTACAAAAATTATTAATAAAATAGCAAAAATAGGACTTCCAGTTATTATTACTCAATCACCACCATCACTAAATGCAGTTAATATTGCAGATGAAAAAAGTATTACTATTGCTGGTTTTGTTCGAAAGGATAGAATGAATGTTTATACTCATCCTGAAAGAATAAAGAAATAGCTTATAATAATCAAAAATAATATTTAGAATTTTAGAACTATTTCATTTTACTTGACAAATTGCTACTAAAGTTATATTATAATTACTAAATATAAATAAAAAATAATAACTATGAACAGGAAGAGTAATTCCGCTATACTGACAGAGATTGGAGTTCAAAGGCTGAAAAACTCCTCAGTTAAAAGGAATGAATGTCGCCTGGGAGTTACTTGAATGAAATTAAGTAGTTCAAGTCGGTTTATAACCGTTATTTAAATTGAGTACTGATTGCAATTTCTAGCATAAGTAAGAGTTGCAGTTGGAATTTAAGGTGGTAACTACGAAAAAAGGTCCTTTTTCGTCCTTAACTGGACGGGGGAGGACTTTTTCTAATTTTTATATAAAAAGTTTATTAAAATAAGAGGAGGATTTTAAAATGGCAGAGTTAGATAAGACATATGATCCTGATCAGGTTGAAGACAAATGGTATGATAGTTGGGAGAATAAAGGATATTTTAAACCAGAACTTGATGAAAACAAAGAAGCATACAGTATTATGATGCCGCCCCCAAATATAACCGGGCAACTACATCTAGGTCATGCTCTTGATAATACTTTGCAGGACATTTACACTCGTTATAAGAGGATGCAGGGATTTGATACTCTCTGGTTACCAGGAACTGATCATGCAAGTATTGCAACTGAAGTTAAAGTAACAAATAAGTTGAGAGAAGAAGGAAAAGAAAAGGCAGATGTAGGAAGAGAAGGTTTTATAGAAGAAGCCTGGGAATGGAAAGAGGAGTATGGTGATAGAATAACAAGTCAATTAAGAAAAATGGGATCTTCCTGTGATTGGTCTAGAGAAAGATTTACGATGGATGAAGGTTGTAATAAAGCTGTAAGAGAGGTTTTTGTTGACCTATATGATAAGGGGTTGATATACCAGGGAGATTATATTGTAAACTGGTGTCCGGATTGTCATACTACTTTATCTAATGTTGAGGTAGAACATGAAGAAAAGGAAGGAAAGATATATCATCTTAAATATCCTTTTAAAAATAAAGAGGGACATATTACAGTAGCTACTACCAGACCTGAAACCATGTTAGGTGATACGGCTGTTGCTGTTGATCCTGATGATGAAAGATATAAAGACCTAATTGGAGAAACTGTAATCTTACCATTAATGGATAGAGAAATAACTATTATTAAAGATGAATATGTGGATAGTGAATTTGGAACTGGTATGGTAAAGGTTACACCAGCCCATGATCCTAATGATTTTGAAATAGGAGAAAGACATGATTTAGAGATAATTAAAGTTATTGATGAAGATGCCAAAATGACTGAAGCTGCTGGTGAATATGCAGGACTTGATCGTTATGAATGTCGAGAAAAAGTCGTTCAAGATCTTGATGAAAAAGGTCTATTAGTTAAGATAGAAGAACATGAACACTCAGTTGGTCAGTGTTATCGTTGTGATACAGTAATTGAACCTATGGTTTCTAAACAGTGGTTTGTAAAAATGGAACCTCTGGCAGAACCAGCCATAAAAGCTGTTAAAGAAGGAGATATTAGGTTTATTCCTGAAAGATTTAGCAAAGTTTATCTAAATTGGATGGAAAATATTGAAGATTGGTGTATTTCCAGACAACTTTGGTGGGGACATAGAATTCCTGTCTGGTATTGTCAGGATTGTGGAGAGGTAATAGTAGAAAAAGAAGAACCAAAAACCTGTCCAGCCTGTGGCAGTGAAAATTTAAAACAGGATGAAGATGTATTAGACACCTGGTTTAGTTCTGGACTCTGGCCTTTTTCAACTTTAGGCTGGCCTGAAGACACTCAAGACTTAAAACATTTTTATCCTACTGATATGTTAGTTACTGGTAGAGATATTATCTTTTTCTGGGTAGCAAGAATGATTTTTATGGGCTTAGAATTTATGGATGAAATTCCATTTTCCGATGTATATATTCATGGTTTAATTAGAGATGCCCAGGGAAGAAAGATGAGCAAATCATTGGGTAATGGTATTGATCCGATTGAAGTTATTGAAGAATTTGGAGCAGATGCTTTAAGATTTACATTAATTAAAGGAAATACTCCTGGTAATGACATGCGTTTTAGAGAGGAAAGACTGGAAGCAAGTAGAAATTTTGCAAATAAGATCTGGAATGCATCAAGATTTATTTTGATGAACATTGAAGACTTAGAATGGGATAAAATCGATGAAGAAGAACTTGAATATACTTTAGCTGATAAATGGATGATCAGTCGTTTTAATAAAGTAACTGCAAAGGTAGAAAAGGCTCTTGCTAATTATAATTTTGGTCTTGTAAGTGAAACACTTTATGACTTTATCTGGAGTGAATTCTGTGATTGGTATATTGAACTTATAAAACCTCGTTTATATCAGGATGAAGATCTAAGTGCCAAAAGAACTGCTCAATATGTGGGTACAAATATACTAGAGGGTATTTTGAGATTGTTACATCCTGTTATGCCTTTTATTACCGAAGAAATTTGGCAAAAGCTTCCTAATGGTACTGGTGAAAGTATTATGTTAGCTAAGTGGCCTGAAGTAGAAGAAAATAAAATTGATGAAAAAATTGAGAAGGAAATGGACATTGCCATGGATGTAATAACTTCAATTAGAAATATTAGAAATGAAATGAAAGTAAATCCTGGTAAACAAATTGAAGCTATTTTAATTTCTGAAAATAAGATAGATATTTTGGAAAAAGGTGAAGATTATATTAAAGATTTAGCTAAGGTTGAAGATCTTTCTATTAAAAAGGAAGTTGATAAAAAACCTGATAAGTCATCTACAGCTATTGTTAATGGTATTGAAATCATTTTACCTCTTGCTGGTATGGTTGATATTGAAAAAGAAATAAAAAGACTTGAAAAAGAATTAGATGAGATAAAATCAGAAATTAAAAGAGCTAAAGGAAAATTAAATACTGATGGTTTTGTTAATAAAGCTCCAGAAGATGTAGTACAGGAAGAAAGAGATAAGCTTGAAGAATATAAAAATAAAAAAGAAAAAATAAATAAAAGATTAAAAGAGCTTAGAAACTAAATGGATTTATTTTCTTAACTTAACATGGAAATCCTTGAGGGTTTATATCTCAAGGATTTTTGTGTTTGGATTGTGATTTTAATTATTTGACCACCAGCTCTATATGTAATAAAATATTAATAGTGTGTACTTGTGGAAAGGAGGTTTTTTTATGAGAGATTTTCATTATAAGAAATATAAAGCCAAATCTCTCTATGATTATGAACCCTGGAGAATAACTGAAGACAAATTTAAAGTTGAAAATAATCATCATAATGAGTCTATATTTGCTTTAGGTAATGGATATATGGGATTGAGAGGAACCTTAGAAGAAGATTATTCCGGGCCAAAAGAAACAACAACACCTGGCTTTTATATAAATGGAATTTATGGATCTGAAAGAATTATATATGGAGAGGAAGCACC
>DATFIM010000015.1 GCA_035270125.1 Halanaerobiales bacterium
ACATTAAAAGATTTCTTTTCAATAGAAGACACAAATTTCAGAAAAGCTGAAAAAGAACATTTAAGAGAACAACTTAGAATTGAAGAGTACAAAACTGGAACTTTAATTTAAATAAACTAAAATTTTTAAGGAGGTGACAAAATGAGAAAGCTAAAAGAATTTTTATCAATAGATAACCAAAGTCTTAGAAGAGAATGTAAAGAAGATCTAATAAGAGAAAGAAAAATGAGCGAATATCAAAATATGTACTAAAAAATGACTGGAAAGGAGGGATAGAAATGGTAAAGCAATATTTTAATAAATTTGATGATGTGAAAGAAAAAGTAGGAGATAATCGGGATCTGGCGATAGAGTTGTTTAAGGGAAAAGATGTGATGGACAAATGAAAATAAAATACCTTAATAAAGATGACCTTTTTTAACCTCTACCTGGAATTAATAGTAGAGGTTTTCTTTTGTTTAAATTAAAGGATTTTCAAAACCATTTAAAGAATATATAAAATAGAAGGAATAATCTAAGATAAAAAATGGTAAACATCACTGATTTTTGTCATTTTATATTTTAGATTAAATATGAGAGGAGGATTAGAAAATGAAAAAATTATTTATATTAACCTTAGTTTTACTGGTTGTTTTTTCATTAACTTTAAAGTCTGAGGCAACTGGAGTTGGAAATTCAATGAAAAATAATAGTGTGTTGGCAATTAGTGTCAAAGAAATTGAAGGAAATAAAGTTGTGGAATTAAGAGATTTAGGAGCAAAATATAATTGGGATTTAGATTATAATTCCAGAACAAAACATGTGACTATTTCAGGTGAAAATGGAGAATTTAAATTTGATATAACTAAAGGGATTATTATTAATCCAGATGCAAGATCTATTCTAAAAAACGGTAAAAATTATCTTGATTTAGATTTAATCAACCCACTTTTGAGCAGGCTAAATGAAAAAGAGTTAGAGATGATAGGCAGTCTGCGAGTGGAAAATGAAGTTGTCAAAATGGGAGAAAGTTTTAAAAGCTGGCTAGAAGTATATAATCTATCGGAAAATGATATTAATCTTAGCTTTTCCTCAGGTCAATTATATGACCTTTATCTCAAAAAAGGTGATAAGGAGGTCTGGCGCTGGTCTAAGGGTAAAGCTTTTACAATGGCCATGCAAAATAAAAAGTTAGCTGCTGGTGATAAACTTGGTTATGAAGTGAAAGTGGATGGGATAGATGGCCCTGGGGAATATCATTTGAGTGGTGAGATTACAAGTCAGCCTCCAATAAAATTACCGGAAATTAAAATAACTGTTGAAGAATAAATTTGTTCTTTAGATGGATTTTTTGTAGATATATTGATATTTGCAATAATTCTTGCTATACTATTATTAGTAATTTTTCCGAATATGCTAATAAATTTAATTTTTGATAAGAGGAGGCAGATTTAGGTTATGAAGTTAAAAAATTGTGTCAAATGTGGTAAACTTTTTTCTCCTCAAACAGGTGAAAAGGTCTGCCCGGTATGCAAAAAAGAAGAAGAAAATGATTTTGAAAAGGTAAAAGAATACCTCTGGGATAATCCAAATGCTAAAATTCAGGAAGTTCATGAAGAAACAGGTGTAGAAAAAGATACGATCATGAAATTTGTAAAAGATGATAGATTGGTTGCTGAAGGTATAAATGTAGACTGGAAACATGAATGTGAGCGTTGTGGTAAGCCAATATCTCATGGCCGTTTTTGTGCCAGCTGTCAAAATGAACTTGTAGATGGTTTTAGTGGTGATTCTAAAAAGAAAGAGAAGAAAAAGAAAAAACATAATAAAAGTGAAAGAATGTATACTTCTGATTTTAGAGATAAAAATAAAAATAATAATTAATTATAAAGCGCTCAGTTATGGGCGTTTTCTTTTTGTATAAAAAAAGGTGTATAGACTAGAATAAGGCACTTAATTATCTCTGATGAGTTTTAAGGCCATTTTAGAGCTATTCTTTAAGTTTAAAGATTTGTCCCTTTCTACGATATATATAATAGATTGATTTTCTAAGGAGGGAGAACCTATGAAGATAGATAATATTCAGCTTAATAAAATTGCCGAGCTTTATAATAAGCAAAAGCAGGATCAAAAGGCTGAAAAAGGGGAAAAAGGAGATAAA